>CAYQWL010000001.1:0-70595 GCA_964421195.1 uncultured bacterium
TTTAACTCAATATTTAAAGTATTCGAAAAAGAAGAAGACGCAATAAAAGAATTTGGTGTGTAATTTTTATTATTCTACCTTAATAAATCATAAATTCATTTAATCTATAATTTATAACTTAAATAAGCAAATAAGCCCATATTAAAAAAATTATAATGCGATTATCATTGACGCACAGTCCCGTGCTCCGTTTAAATTAAGCGGAGCCGGCTTTTTTTTCAGGGCGGTTAATTCGTTTATTTTAGATTCATAATCACAATTTAAAAATTCATCTCGTGAAATATAAACTGACGAAACTGTATATTTTTTTAAAAAATTCACCAAAAATTCATATTCACGAAATCTTCCACGATCGGTAAAAAGACATAAAGATCCGGAACCGATGATATCACCGGCCACTCCATAACCAGGTTTGGTAGCTATAATATCGAATATAGTAAATAAATTTTCAAAAGACACTTCACAAACTGCCGTATCGATAAATTTAACATTATCGGGATACTTTTCACCTGACACAGGCGGCGTCGTAGTTAAAAAAATATAACGCGATGAAAGTAAAGCAAGATTTCTATATTTAATGCCACTGGTATCGAACCCTCCGGCGCTTATCATAACCGCCATTTTTCCTTCAAAATCCTCGTTTTTAAAAGACAGCGCTTTAAAAACGGCATCTTTTTTAAGATAAGGCCTGCGAGCTATCATAGCTATGGAGCTTATATTTTTAAAGGCCGGCAGAGGACACGAAAAAGGCAGGCTTAAAAGACGCCGGCAACCGGCATACGCTTTTTTTATTTTATCGATTATATTTATAAAACCAGGATTATCTGGAATAAATTCTTCATAAATATAATCCCACGAAAAATTTGTAATTCCGATCGAAGCGACGCCCGCTTTTTTAGCGGCCGCAAAAGCTAAAGGCGGTATGTCGCCGACTACAATATCTATTTTTTTCGTTAAAATAAATTCCGCTTCCACAGCCGCCCGGCTTTCGATAATATCATAAAAATCACGGGCTGCCTCATAAGTTTTATCAATATCTAAATTAAGACTATCTTTTTGAATGGTGCCGACGCCATTAACAACGTAATAATAACTGAACCATTCAGACACTTTTTTATATAGTCCGTCACATAATTCGTTAAAATATAATTCGAGCGACATTTTGAACAACCATTCAGGGGCCGATGTCCTGACAATTACCCGATGATTCGAACCGGTATTTAAATTATATTCAAATATCTTTTTTATAATTTCAATCTGACGCACCGCATGGCCAAAGCCATGACCATCAGGGTAAAATAAAATTTTTTTATTCAATTCGACACTTCCGCCATTTCTTTTACCTTTATAATCGTAATTATTTTATCATAAATTGAACTATAAATACACACAAATTTATATATTTTAAAAAATTTTACTTGCTTTTTATCGAATTTTAATGTATAATTCATTGAAATTTAATAATTTTCGTGGGCCGTTAGCTCAATGGTTAGAGCATCTGACTGTTAATCAGAGGGTTAAAGGTTCGAGTCCTTTACGGCTCATTTTTTATTTGCGGGGTAAAAAAATGGCAAACCAGAATCAACAGCAAACAGGCGGCCTTGTAATTTCATCTAAAAGTAATTCATTTCAATTCTATGAATTTAATTATCATGATATTAAAAATATTTTTAAATTCGTCAGTCTTAAAGAAAATCAAGCCGCTCTCGACGAAAATCAGCCCGGTTTTTATAACGAAATTATTGCTGATAATGCAATGGCGGTTAGTTTTAAAGAAATCGTAGCGCACGAAATAGACGCTCTCGAAGACGGCCGCGTTCAAACTCAAAAATTATTCATAATCGAAGAAGGCCATTTTATAATTTTTAAAGACCTGCTTATCACATTTGGAAAAAATTCAGCTATTAAATCCGGATTAATGCTTATATTTAAATTCTGTAAATCAGAACCACGTCCGGTATTTATAACCCCTGAAAAAGTATTGAAAATATCCGATCAAATGGCGTTTATTAGAACTATGGATTTCGACCGCATGGAACATCCGACAATTAAAAAATTACGCTTTGACGGTAAAATGGAAACTTTATCCGATATATCGCCTTTCCACAATTACACGTCTAATATAAAAAGCGTTAAAGGCGTTTTAAATACACCGTTTGGCATTCGCACCATTAAAGTTTCTTCTAACGGGAAAATACAAATCAGCAAAAAAAAAGAAGAAGACCTCGATTCGGAAATTTTTCTTTATATTTTTAAAAACATCATAAAACAATAATTTTATAATCCGATAAAATATCAAATTATTAAATTTTAACGAACATTTCACGGAGTGAACATTTATCATGAAAAGTTATTATTTTATCGGCATACTTGGCACAGGTATGTCGGCTCTTGCCCGTGTAACCCGCGAAATAGGATATATAATAGGCGGCTCCGACCGCAATCTAACGGGCGCCGTTTTTAACGAATTTAAATCGCTCGGAATAAGTTTACATACTCAGAACGGCAATGGAATCGAACAATTTGTCAAAGAAAATAATGTCGAATTAAAAGATGTCGTTATAGTCAAATCTACCGCTATCGAAGATACAGTATCAGATCTTATCAAAGCGCGCGAACTCGGTTTGACCGAGATGCACCGTTCCGATTTACTCGCCGAATTTTTTAACGGCGCGCAATGCCCGATCGCTATCGCCGGCACAGCCGGTAAAACGTCTGTTTCATCCATGACGGCATTTATTCTCGATTCCCTCGGCATGTCGCCTTCATTTGTAATAGGCGCAACCGCACGGAATTTTTCGTCATCTTCACGGCATAAAAATTCAAAACACTTTGTTATAGAAGCCGATGAATCAGATGGGACTATAATAAAATACCGCGCCGGAATTGGTGTTTTAACTAATATTTCAAAAG
This sequence comes from uncultured bacterium, assembly GCA_964421195.1. Classification (GTDB taxonomy): domain Bacteria; phylum Muiribacteriota; class UBA9980; order UBA9980; family UBA9980; genus UBA9980. The sequence continues at coordinate 2,914 of CAYQWL010000001.1, forward strand.
AGCATAAAGAACTTAACGAACTTCATGAATTATTTGATACATTCATAAACAACATAACTACTGGCGGAACCGCGCTCATAAATATTTCATGCCCGGAAGCGGCCAGATTATATAACAAACATCTCACCGAAAAAGACCGGCCTGAAAACCCGAAACTTAAAACCATCGAGTTTGAATATAACAAAAATGCAAAACAGAGTCAAGCCGATTACCGTGTTACCGACATCATGCTGAGACCTGACGGTTCGAGCTTTAAAATCAATCAAGTTAGCTTTACGAGCGGTCTTATTGGAAGCCATAACGTCGAAAATTTTGCCATAGCATCGGCGGCAGCGCACATTTCAGGCGCCGATTTAAATTTAATGCCGGGCATTATACAAAATTACTCCGGAGTCGCGCGCCGCCTTGAAGTAATCGGCAGGCACGATAATATAGTTATAATCGACGATTATGCGCATAATCCGCATGAAATAAAAACCGTAATTGACGCGGTCAAACTTTTTAAACAACCCGTTATAGCCGTATATCAACCTCATGGCTACGGCCCTACGGCACTGACACGCACGGAATTAAGCGAAGCGTTTCGCGGTTTAAAAAATAACGACCGGTTATTTATCAACGAAATATATTACGGCGGCGGCACTGTAAACAAAACAATAACATCACGACAGCTTGTCGATGAAATTAAAGAAAAACTCGAAGACAGAAGCATAATCGATTATTGCGCATCTATCGAAGATACGGCACGCTCGGTGACCGACACCATAAAAAAAAGTAAAAACACGCCGTGGATCGTACTTGTAATGGGGGCGCGCGATATAAATAAAATATGCCCGCAAATTTTAAACAATATATCCTCGCACGGCGCATAAAAAATATTAACCGGTTTTAATTTTACCCGATTTAATTAATTTAGTTAAACTTAACTTAGTTTTGTTTTCAATTGTTTGATTAACATTCTTTATAACTTTAATTTATATGAAAGTGAGATATGCGCGAAAAATCAATTTACGCATCAAATATTTACGACAGCCCGATAAAAAAGATTAAATCAAACTTCGATAAACCGGCATCAAAAGATGAAGTTAAAAAACTATCCGCCGCTTTTTCGAATTATACCGGTATTAAATACACCTATCCGGTTTCTTCGTTTTCAGCCGCGCTTTTAATTTCTTTTTATACGCTTAATCTCGATTTTGAATCGCAGGTCGCGCTTTCCGCCTTTAACTATTCACAAATACCGGGCGCCATAGAATTTTTCGGCTGCAAGCCCGTATTTATAGATATCGATTTATCGAATTACAACGCCAATATGTCTCATTTAGAACTCATGAGCACGGCTAATTTAAAAGCGATCATCGCATCGCATATGTTTGGCGCGCCATGCGCTATTGACGATATAATGGAAGCCGCCGCTATATATAAATTTTTTGTGATAGAAGATGCGTCCGCTTCGCTCGGCGCGGTTTATAAAGGAATTAAATGCGGCTCGCGCGGCCATATTTCACTGTTCAACTTCGATTCGTCATCCATTATTGATTGCGGCAGCGGCGCTATTATAGGAACATCAAACGATAAAATAAATGCGCGGCTCGAATTAATATTTAACGACGGTTATAATGCAAACGGCGAACTCAAAATACCCGTTCCAGATTTTTCAATGTCAAACGAAAAAGCACGCATGATAAGTGAATATCTTAAACACATAGACGCGCTTATCGAATATAAATATATGCTCGCAAAACATTACCGGCGCGATATCACTCAAAAACATAATGAAATAAAGTTTATCGAACAGAATAATTACTCGCTCACCACGTTTAACTACCTGCCGGCGTTTATCGAAAATCATGAATTACATTCAAAAATAAATAAAATACTTACAAAGCATGTATTACCGTCCCGAAAATTACCAACACTGTTGACCGAAGCATATTATTATAAAAAAAATTATGAATTAAACTCCGCTAATTATAAAAACGCATGTAAAGCCGCCGAAAAAACTATATTCATGCCTAATGACTTCAACACTCCGATAGAAACAATCGAAAATATCATTAAAGAAATCAAACATACTACAGTATGACGATATATATAAAAATAATAATATGTAAACATTATAATGAATAATAAAATTCTTTGCGTCGTATGTACGCGTTCGCTCGATTTATCTAAAAAACTATTAAATTCATTCGACCGGCAGGAATGCTGTAATTATACGCTGCATGTAGCTTCATACAGACGGCTCGACGAATATCCTCCGGCGCGCCAACTTTTGATTTATTCTCCGGCCGCGCGCGTATCCGAGAAAAATGACGTTGAAAATAAAGCCGGCGGCGGCGATAATATCTCTGAAAATATCGGCGATAATAACGATAATAATATATTACCGCACTTTTCCGGCAGACCGGAATATATCATATTCGTTAACGAAGGCAGCGAACTTTATGGAACCGATTTTATTACAAAACTAATTGAGCCGCTCGAAAAAGACGGCGGCATACTTTTTTCAATACCAGCCACCATACTTGCTCAAGAAAATCTTTCTTTTTACCAATTAAATCTTTCATGCGCCGAAAAAAAATATGGTATCGCAATGTGTAACATTATAACTGGATTTTCACCGGATAAGTATGAAATTTTCACTCAGCTTAACATAATGGCCGTAGCTATGCGTTATAAAACTTATGTAGATCTTCAAGCCGGTTGCGATTTTATTACCAATCCGGTAGATTTCAATTTTATACCGGAGCTGATGAAGCGCCGGCCGCAATGCGCGGTAATAGCGCCTCAATGCGCCGCATTTTTACCTGAATTTTCAAATTTTACCGATTTATGGAAATTATTTTATAATAACGCACGACGCAATGCATGGTTTAATTATAACAGCGGCAGCCTGCAAATAAAGTCAAACCAGACGTTTAAATCTTTTTACACGATCGCGTATAGCTGCGGGCTCATACGGCAATATTTTCACCGCTTCAGCAAAAGCCGTGAAAATTATAAGAGGTGAGCGGCATTAAAGTATTAATTACCGGCGCGGCCGGCCTCGTAGGTTCTTATCTTTGTGAAATCTGCCTTGAAGCCGGATATAAAGTAACCGGAATCGACAATTTTTTCAGAGGAAGCATCCAAAATCTCAAAAACGCATTACATTCGTCAAAATTTAAATTTATCGAAGGCGATATATTAAACGGCCCGGCGATACCCGGCGGCGGGTTCGACTGCGTATTCCACTTAGCGGCCGTAGTCGCCACAAAATTTTTTTATGAAGGCGTTATCGATACTTTTGAAACCAACTGCCGTGGAACTAAAATTATGCTCGACTGGTCGGCCGAAAACGGCGTTAAAAAATTCATAAACGCATCAAGCTCTGAGATATACGGCCATGCGCAAAAAATACCGACAGATGAACTTACACCCGCGTATTTCGACGCCGTAGAAATTACTCCGCGCTGGTCTTACGCTCTCGGTAAAATGCTCGGCGAACATATAGCTAATTCATATTCCAGACGCTTCAAAGTCTGCCATCTGCGTTACGCTAATATTTACGGGCCGCGCGATATTGACGAAAATCACATAATACCATATTTATTAAAAAATATCCATGAAAACCGTAAAATCATCGTAAATAAAAATGCGGACCATATACGGCGCTCTTTTTTATATGCAACGGACGCCGCCATTGCCGCTTTTCAGGCGGCCATAAACGGCGCGGGATGCGGCGAAGCATATAACATAGGCTCCATAGAAGAAATCAGCATAAACGATTTAATTCAAAAAGCCTTTCAAATATGTTCTAAAAAAGTTGAAATCGAATACAGCTTAGAACGCTCCGGCGATCCAGCCCGAAGACTGCTTGATATAACGCGGGCAAAAGAAAAATTAGGATTCATTCCCGAAGTCAATCTCGATTACGGCATGAGAAAAACATACGAAGCTATAATCACATCAGGGAAATAAAAAATATATAGGAGTTTTTATGCCAGGCCCTGAAAGCTTAATATATAAATTACATCCGGCATTAATAGCGCTTCACCCCTTCCTGCTCACTCTCGCGAACAATCTCGCCGACGCAAGTTTTTCACAAACGCTTCTTCCGCTCGCGGCGGTAACCATATTTTGTATCATATTCTCGGCGGGCGCATATTTGATATATAAAAAATGCGCGGGACGCGCGGCGGCCGTTACCTCCATATTCATATTCATGTTTTTTTCTTACGGCCGCCTTGAAGACGCGTTATTTAATATTTGCGGCAATATTAACGATAAAATACTTTTATTCAGCTCGATAATTATTTTTTTAATAATCGCACTTAAAATAAAAGACGCGAAAAATAAAACAATTGAAAACCTCAACGTTATAATATCCGCGTTCGCCGCCGTGCTGTTTTTATTTCCGGCGTTTGAAATCGCGGCTGATAAATATTTTAAACAAACGAACGCGAAGAACCTCGACGGTATTTTTATAGAATCCGTGCCATATTTTAATAAAATCGACGATAATAAATATGAAAAACCCGATATTTTTCATATTTTTCTCGACGAATACGGCCGGTCAGATATTTTAAACGAAATATATAAATTAAACAATTCGGAATTTATTACTTATCTTGAACAAAAAGGATTTTTTGTAGCGGATAAAAGCCGATGCAATTATTGCTACACCGACCTCTCGCTGCTTTCTACATTCAATATGGACTATTTAGATACCATGAGCGCCGTGTTAAATTTAAAAGACTCTTCCGAACGCAGTAATGACGCCAAAAAGCTATTATGGCATAACGCCGCTTTCAAATTTGCAAAAAAAGCCGGATATAAAATAATCACCTTTAACACCGGCGAGTTATATACCTCAATAACCAATTCCGATATACATTATTCTCCGTTCAGCGGCGATTATTATAATTCTTTTTACATAAACCTGCTGATCAATTTAACTCCGCTTCCAGTAATGCTTTCCGCGATAGGCGCAGATCCATATCTGCTATACGACGCGGCCGAAAGTCATCGTAAAATCATATTATATCCTTTTAATAAAATCGAAGAAATTCTTTCTGCCGGCGATGGGCCGGTTTTCGCCTGCATGTGGATCGATAGCCCGCATCCGCCCTTCGTATTCGATGAAAATGGAAATCCGGTAACCGTATATAAAAAAGGCGCGGCGGCTATAGACCGCTGGGCTATAGAAAGCGAGGAAGATAGAATTGACTATATAAATAATTACAGGCGCCAGCTCGCGTTTATAAGTAAAAAAACGGCGCGGCTCATAGATACAATTATTACAAAATCAAAACGGCCGCCTGTAATAATTCTTCAAAGCGATCACGGGCCCGCATCGAGATTTGAATTCGAAAAAATGCCTTCTGATCCGATAACATTCAGGGAACGTTTCGCGATACTGAACGCTTATTACTTCGGCGGCCGCGATCATAAACTTATTAAAGGCCTGCATAAAGCTATCACGCCCGTAAATACGTTCAGAATCGTCTTTAACGAATATTTTAAAACCGAATTTGAAATATTAGCCGATAAATGTTTTCATTCGACATGGCTTCTGCCTTATAATTTTACCGACATAACGTCCAGAATAATTCAATAATATAACCGCAGCCATATTTATTATCACTTTTATAAAAATCAAGCCGCGCAAAATAATAAAATGAACTATACTAATTTTTATAAATATTTTATTTTTTTCGTTATAATTTTTTGCATAACCGCCGGACGGACGGATTTTACACACGCCAGAACGCCCGATAAAAAAACATACACAAAGCTCGATAAAAATTACGATTATTACCATAATATTAGCGGCGCGCGCATGACCGATAAATATGAATCCATTAAAAACGCCTTCGACGAATTAAAATTAAAAAAATATCGGAATAAATTTATTTTCGCGGCCATAACGGACATTAAAAATGGACGGATAATTTTTACGAGCAGCCGCGATTTTTATTTCAAAAATAAAATCAGGCCGGGATCGATAATAAAAATTTTTGACTACGCGCTTATTTTAAAAAACATTAAAAACGCCGAAGAAAATATTTATTTCTGCCGTGATCAAATTTTTCATAACGACGTTCTTTATAATTGTTCACAAAAAGGCGGCCACGGCGAATTAAATCTTGAACGCGCATTTTACCTTTCATGCAATTTATATTTTCAAAATTACATGAGGAAAATACCGAGAATTAAATTTTGCCGCGCGCTTAAAAAATGCGGTTTTATAAACGATACCGTTGAACAAAAAATATTAAATGCTACTACCGAAAAATATTCACAAATAGTAATCGGCGATGGCGATATAACTGTCACTCCCGAAAAGCTTATCGAATTGGTGAGATTTTTCGCGGCCGGCGGAGCGGCGGCCGGCCCCGCCTCATCCTGCTATCATGAATTATTTTATACGGCAATCGAAAAAATAAACGCCGCCATGCGGCTTACCGCTTTACGGGGCACGGCGGCGGAAACGCTCCGCGGACTTGACTGCGCGGCTAAAACCGGTTCGGCCACAATTATATCAAAAATAGAAAACGGCAAAAAAATAATATTAACCTCGGCAATTTTTATAGGATACGCCCCTTATGTCTCACCAGAATACGCTATTATGACCTTTTGTGAAACCGGAATGGGCGGAGCGGACGGAGCATATATAGCGCGCCGGCTTCTTGAAGCCGTTAACGTAACCGTAATAAAATAACGATTTTTTAATAATTTTCGGTACATCTTTACCCGGCGCATCTTTATCCTTTTTCAATTTTTTAAACAAAAATAAACAATCAAATAGACTTTAGACTTTAAATTTGCATTTCATCTTAAAATTATGTATAATATATATAATAATTTTAAAAAATATAATAATTTTAAAATAAACAGAATAAACCGGGAGGTATGAAATGAAAAGCGTTATCGAAGATTTATTCAGCCGGCTAAAAAACAGCGGAGCGTCTTATTCGGATATCAGAATTATCAACACCGACGAAGAAGGCGTTGCGACTAACAACAACAAAGTCGATAATTACAGCGTATCGGCCGATGAAGGATTCGGCATAAGAGTATTTTATAAGGGCGCGATGGGATTCGCTTCTTCAAATATTGTCAATGAAGCTGAAATTCGGCGTGTCGCTGATTTCGCTTTTTCGATAGCGAAAGCTTCGGCGCTCACGGTAGATAAACCCGCTGAACTCGCTCCATGTGAAGCCGTTAAAGATAAATACACGACACCGATAGAAATAGACCCGTTCAATGTATCGCTCGACGAAAAGCTCGGACTGCTATTTGATTGTGAAGATCTTATGCGAAAAGTTAAGGGTATATCAATTACAAAAGGATTTTTAAAATTCTGGAAAACTAATAAAAAATTCTATTCATCAGACGGCGCGGATATTGAACAAACCATTTATGAATCCGGCGGTGGAATCGAATGTTACAGCGTAGTCCAGGGCGATTTTCAAAAACGTTCATTCCCTAATTCTTTTCGCGGCAATTACGGCACGGCGGGGTTCGAATACATTAAAAAACTCGGATTAAAGGAAAATTCAGAAAGAATAGCCCGTGAATGCTCCGCGCTCATCGCCGCTCCGCAAATGCCATCGGGCCTTGCAACGTTGATTATAGGCGGTTCACAGCTCGGCCTTCAGGTGCATGAATCATGCGGCCATGCGGTCGAATTAGACAGAGTTCTCGGACTCGAAGCCAGTTATGCGGGAACTTCCTTTTTAACTTTAGATAAACGCGGTTCGTTTAAATACGGCTCCGACATAGTAAATATTACCGCTGACGCCACTATAACGGGCGGGCTCGGTTCATTCAAATACGACGACGAAGGCGTCGCCGCGCAAAAAATAGAAATAGTCAAAAACGGAATATTTTTAAATTACCTTTCTTCACGCGACACCGCGGCCTGCCTCAAAGAACGCTCTAACGGCACGGCGCGCGCGGACGGCTGGGCGCGTATACCAATAGTGCGTATGACAAACGTTAATTTAGAACCTGGCGAACCGGAGCTCGAAGAACTTATCGCCGACACTAAAGACGGATATTATATCGACACTAACACATCATGGTCGATAGACGATAAGCGCATCAATTTTCAATTCGGTTGTGAAATCGCATGGGAAATTAAAAACGGAAAGCTTGGGAAAATATACAAAAATCCTACATATTACGGCATAACTCCAGAATTCTGGAGCAATTGCGACGCCATCTGCAATAAAAATCATCAGGTAATATGGGGTACGCCGAATTGCGGCAAAGGCGAACCTGGCCAGGTCATGCATGTAGCGCACCGCACTTCTCCGGCAAGATTCAAAAATGTAAGGGTAGGTGTTAAATAATTATGTTATTCGGTGAAAAAGAATTTTCAAAAATATACGATTATATAAAAGCCAATAGTAAATTCGATAAATTCGACTTATTAATAAACGCTTTCGACAGCAAATTAACCCGTTTCGCCAATTCCGTAATACATCAAAACGTGGCCGAAAAAAATTTTTCCGTACTTTTACGCGGAGTAAAAAACAACCGGGCCGCGGTAGCATCGATTAACTCAAACGATTCAAAAAAATTAAACGCTTTGATTAAAAACGTCGAGACTATAATATCGCTTAAAAAAGAAGACGAAGACGCCTGCATTATAAATAAATGGGAAGAACTGCCGGTATATTCGCAATTCTGGAATGAAAACACCGCCGCTTACACTCCCGCTCAAATGGCCGAATCGGTAAATATCATATTAAAAAAAGCGAAAAGCGATAATATCGACGCATTCGGCGCTTTTGAAATTAATTTATCAGAAATTTTTTTCGCCAACTCATTCGGATTAAAAAGATACAACCCGGTAACCATGGCTTCGCTCAACGTTACCGCCATGGGCGGGCAATACAGCTATGCCGGCCTTGCGCTCGGCCGAAACTGCGATGCATCAAAAATTGATTTCGATAAAATCGCGGGCGACGCATGTGGAATATGCCTCAGGGCAAGGAACCCGAAAGATATTGAACCCGGCCGTTACGATGTTATTTTATCGCGCCAGGCGGGAGAAAACCTGTTCAGCACGTTAAGTTATCTTGGCTTTTCAGCGCGCACATATCAGGAAGGCCGAAGCTTTCTATGCGGCAAACTCGGCTCTAAAATTTGCGGCGATAATATAACTTTATGGGATGACGGCGCCGATGTTACCGGTCAGCCCATGCCATTCGACTTCGAAGGCGTCAAAAAAGAAAAAATAATGCTTATAGAAAACGGAGTCGCTAAAAATTTAGTTTACGATACTAAAACCGCTAAAAAAGATAACAAAAAATCAACGGGCCATGCGCTTCCGGCAACTTCATCCTACGGCCCGCTACCATGGAACCTTTTCGTAAAACCCGGCGATCACAGCATTGAAGAAATGATTAAATCAACCAGAAAAGGCATTTTAATCACCTCATTTCATTATGTAAATATAGTGGATCCTCGTGAAACGACCATAACCGGCATGACAAGAAACGGAACTTTCATGATAGAAAACGGCGAAGTAACCTATCCCATTAAAAACCTTCGTTTTACCCAGAACATCTGCGAAGCGCTGTCTAACGTTGAAATGCTCGGCAACGACCCTGAATTAATAGGCGATTCCTTCGGCGGCACGGTACTTCCATGTATGAAAATTAAAAATTTTAACTTTACGTCAAAAACGGAATTTTAATTTTAATTTATTCTATAAATTTCAACGGTTTTATCTTTTCCTTTTAATTTAGTTTCGCCCGCTTTTTCAAACTTAACGTTTTCGAAAAGTGCGGGCGAAATTTTTTCATAAACGCTCGATGTAATTAAAATATCTGCCTGATAATCTTTAGTCTTCGATTCTATACGTGAAGCCGTATTAACGGTATCGCCTATAACGGTATATTCCAGCCGGTCCGTGGTCCCTATGCTGCCCGCGATAAGCGTTCCTGTATGTATTCCTATGCCAAAATGAATATCGCCGGCGGGTTTTACTCCATGTTTATTAAATTCTAAAAGAGCGCCGCGCATTTTTACGGCTGATAAAACCGCGTCATTAACATGATCATGCGATCCGAGATGCGGAAGATAAACAGCCATAACCGCATCGCCCATAAACTTGTTTACGATGCCGCGATGCGATACTATAGGAGCGGTTATATATGAAAAATAAGAATTAAGCATCTCGACTAACTGCCTTGCGTTTATACGTTCGGATATGCTCGTAAAATTTCTGATATCGCAAAAAAGAACGGTCGCTTCAGTTTCTTCTCCGCCGGGACCGAAAGCTCCGCCGCCGGTAAGAAGCTCACGGGCTACTTTTGTAGAAACATATTTGCCGAAAGTTTCACGTAAAAGTTCGCGTTCGCTAAGCTGTGCGGCCATTACATTAAAATGTGATTTCATTCGGGCTATTTCATCAGTAAAATATATTCGTGTTTTAACGCTGAAATCGCCCTCCGACAACTTTTGCATTTTTACACACAAATCATCGAGAGGTTTTTGTATATTTTTAACTATAAAAGCTATACCGAGCACCATGGGAGTAAAAGAGCCGACCACGATTAAATTAAAAATATTAGAAGATGCCGAATCGATAAGCTTAATATTATTAATTATAAAAAAATAAAGTAAACAAAGAGGAATAACCGCCGTAGATATAAAAAGCATTATTATTTTTACCGCGATAGAAATTTGAAAGCCTTCTTTAGTTTTATAAAGCTCGTCATCATCATAAAGCGAACCAGAATAATCCGAAGCAGCGCTAAAAATAAGGCTATCAAGAAACACCGCCGCAAAACACATCTGCATAACTACCGAAAGCGTCATAGCGGGCAGATTGTATTTAAAAAAATATTCCCATATTATATAATTTTTATAAAACACTATATGCGAAGCAAGTCTCGCGGCAAATACCATTATAAATATCCTGTATATATCACGGTAAATAAACGTTAGCTTATTACGGGCCGCCTGACGATTTTTTTCCGTCGGATTTTTTGAAAATCGCCACAATGGAATAAACCAGACCAGCATCATAACCGTCATAAAAACGAAGCCAAAAAGGATCCAGTTAAAAGTGATTCCCGAATGATACTGCATTATGGCATTAATACGTTCCTTATGCAGCGCTCCCGCCGCGGCCATATAATAAATAAGAGTAAAAAGCGTATCTATGCCGAGAGTATAACATGGAGTAATCAAAACCTGAGCGAGATTTCGAAGAGGCAGTCGCCTGTATTCCCGCCCATTTTTAAAACCGCAATCGGTCTTTTCACTTTCTTTTGCCGCATTTATTTTTGGATCTCGCTCCGATGCCGCATCAAAAATTTTAGCTTGCTCTGCTTCGCCGTATGAAAATAATGATTTCATATAATTTTCTTCTTTTTTTATAAATTATTACATTAAAATCTAAATTATTTATATTCTATACTTAATTTAAGTATTATAACTCATTTTTTTAAAAAAAAATATAAAAAAAATTGCTTTTATTTATATTTTAATATAAAATATATTTAATTTAATAACTTAAAACATACGCAGTAATAAAAGCGATCATCAGGCCGCAAATTTAAATCGAGGTGAAACTTGAAACTTATCAATATCGACGATGCCGAAGCCGAAATGAAAATCGCCCTTCCGGTGTCCATACCATTTACCGATATAACGCTCGTTGAAGCCGGAGCCATTATAAACGAATCAACGGTTATAACCCTTAAAAGCATGGGCATTAATGAAGTAACGGTTTACGAAGAAAGCGAATTACGCGAAATGCTCAGGCAGGCCGAAAATGATTCGGCGGACGCCGCCGATAAAACGCCGAAAGTAATTATTGTTGACGATGAAAAAGAAATATGCGATTATATAAGCGAAATATTATCCAGCGCGGGATTTAAGCCCATAACCGCTTCCGGCGCGGCTGATGCCTGGAAAAAAATCACTTCTGACGCTTCTATTAACGATATGTTTCTCGATTTAATGATGCCTGAAATGTCAGGGCTCGAATTTTTAACTAAAATAAGAAATGAACTCGGCAGAAATATAAATGTAATAATAATCACCGCAAAAAAAACTATCGACGAAGTCGTAATAGCAAAAAAACTCGGCGTAATAGATTACATTATGAAACCATTCAATCCCGAACGAATTTTAAAACCGCTTGCTTCCAGAATTCCGGCCGTAAAATCAGACACGGTTACGAAACAAAACAGCTGATTTATAAATAATATTTTTTAAAAACGATATTTTTTTATTTTATGAGTGAACAATTTAAAGGCCCCGAACTAAAATTCGAACTTAACGAACGGGAAAAAAACGCATTATTAAAACTTGCCCGCGCCACTCTCGAAATGTATGTTCGAGAAAGAAAAGCTCCCGATTTCAAACCGCACGTTCCAATACTTGAAACGATGTGCGGCGCGTTTTCAACGCTTCATAAAAATGGCGATTTACGAGGCTGTATCGGCTATATAGAAGCCCGAAAACCGTTATATCTTACTATTATCGAAATGACGCAGGCTGCCGCCATACACGACAGCCGGTTCGAACCAGTCGCCGCCGAAGAGCTCGAAGATATAGACATCGAACTTTCAGTACTATCGCCCCTCGAAAAAATAACGGATTTTTCAAAAATAATAATAGGCCGTCACGGCCTTTTCATAAGGCAGGGGTTCTATTCCGGGCTTCTCCTTCCGCAGGTGGCCGTAGAATGGAATATGAGCACGGCCGTTTTTCTCGAAGAAACATGCCGTAAAGCCGGACTGTCGCGCGACGCATATAAAAATGGCGCCGATGTATATTATTACTCGGCGCAGGTATTTGGTGAAAAGCATAAATAATTATTTTATTATCGCGTAAATTACGCCGCCTCGCGGCGGCCGGAATTCTTTATTATCCGCGCCGCGGCCATATATCCTTTAAGTTCGGCTTCCATAAACGCGTTTTTCCCATTATTATCCTTAATATCAACATCCGCACCGCATTCGATTAAAAAGGCGATTATTTCTTCGTTACCCGCGCGAGCGGCTTTTATTAAAGGAGTAACGCCGTCCGCGTCCGCCAGGTCTATCAGGGCGCCATGCTCAACGAGATATTTGACCGCCTCGAAATTATTCGACGCGGCCGCTTCGATAAGCGGCGTACGGCCATTATTATCAGCCTGATTAATCCGGGCCCCGGAAGCGCACAAAGCTTTAATAACTGACAGATACCCGCCGCGCGACGCATCGTGAAGCGCGGTACGGCCGTTATCATCGTGTTCATTCACTTCCGCTCCGCTTCCAATCAAATCGAGCGCAACTTCAAAATGCCCTCTCAGACAGGCTTCCATTAAAGGACTGCGATGCGCATCATCGAATATATTAACTGAAGCTCCGGCCTTTATAAGTTTTTTACATACCGCCGTTTTGCCCGAAAATGCCGCATCATGAAGCGCTGCACGGCCACTATCATCGAGCGAATCGATATCGGCGGAATTTTCAATCAATAATTCTACCATATCTAAATTTTCACTATAAATCGATAACGCGGCTTCGTGAAGAGGCGTTTTACCATTATCATCTTTTAAATTAACCGCCGCATTTTTTAAAATAACGGCCTTTACGAAATCATAATTGCCTCGTAATGCGGCATCATGAAGCGCGCTGCGGCCCTCGTCGTCACGCGCATTAATTTCCGCTCCCTGTTCTAAAAGTATATTCGCAATTAAGGAACTATATAAAGAAAAAGAAGAAGCTGCCTCATGAAGCGCGCTGCGGCCGTTATAATCACGGCCGTTAATTTCCGCTCCGCGTTCGACAAGCATCTTAACGGCTTCGACGCCGTTTTTTCCCGCGGCATAAATAAGCGCGCTGCGGCCGTTATTATCTTTAGCGTTTATGTCAAGCCCCTTTGCAATAAGTTGTCTAAACGTTTCATAATTATTAAGGCTATCGTTAGAAAAAAGAATCGTACGGCCGTTATTATCACGGTTATTAACATCGATACCGTTTTCTATTAAAAACCGAAAAATTTTTTCATAACCTTTTTCACGAGCAATAGAAAGCGCAGTCTTACCTTCATTATTTTTTATATCGATGTTCGCCCCGGCGGTAATAAGCGATTTAACGGCGTCATAGCGGCCGTTTTCAACAGCAAATATAAGCGCGCTGCGGCCGCTGCGGTCTTTAGCGTCAATATCCGCGCAACGCGACGCAAGAAGATTTACGATTGCAAAATGTCCGGCTGCCGAGGCTTTCATAAGCGCCATACTGCGGCAATTATCGCAAATATTTGAATCGGCGCCTTTTTCTATAAAAAGCCTTACTATTTCTATATGACCTTTTTCAGCGGCATTCATAAGAGCGGTAGCGCAGTAATTTGTTTGCGCATTTATATCGGCGCCGCGATTAATAAGAAGGCTGGCTATTTCCGAATGTCCTTTTTCAGCGGCATACATAAGCGCGGTAGCGCAGCAATTAGTACGGGCGTTTACGTCAGCCCCGCTATGAACTAAAAGTCTTGTTATTTCTTTATTTCCATGTTCGGCCGCCATCATAAGAGGCGTTATTAAAGCGCTCGTAGCCGCATTTACATCCGCGCCGGCGTTTAAAAGAAGTTCTACCGCTTCGACGTCATTACAATCTACAGCTTCTATAAGCGGGGTACGGCCATGCTCGTCACTGACGTTAACTTCCGCGCCTGAATCGATGAGCATTTTAACGGTTTCAGTACGGCCGCATTCACAGGATCTCATAAGCGGCGTACGGCCTCGCGCATCGCGGGCATTTATATCGGTCCCATGATATATCAAAAATCGAACTATCGCCGTCTGGCCACATTCAGCCGTTTCATTCAAAGCGTTTTCAACCCATTTTTTAAACGGATCAAATTCATAACCATTATTCATTATAAGACTGGCTATATTTTCATAACCGCGCCAGACCGAAAACATAAACGCGTCCCAGCCTTCTTCGTCTTTTATAGCCGGGTCCGCACCGTTTTTTAAAAGAAATTCACATACGTCAAAATAACCCCGCCATGCGCCGTACATTAACGGCGTCCAGCCCTCTTCGCTTCGCGCGTTTATATCCGCGCCGCTTTCAATCAATATTTTAACAGTTTCAAAACGTCCTTTTTTAGCCGCTTTATGAAGCGCAGTTTCGCCGTCTATACCGCGATAATCCAGATCGGCATTTTTTAAAATTATCATTCGCAATAAATCATTATTGCCGCGCCGCGAGGCATCGATTAAATTATCATTTATCTTTTTCATGGCCGGCCCCCTTTCTTTACCCGAAAAAAGTAAAAAAATAGAAAACCGAAATTTCACGAATTGAAAAATTTAATTATAAATAAATATATTAAAAAAATGGAATATTAGAATTATTGAATTTGATTAAAAAAGGTAAATATAAAGGCGAAAGAAATTTTTCAATTTTAAATAAAACGGCGGTGAAGATCAGACGATATTTAACGGCTGCCCGCCGAATGCCATTCGGCATTAAAAGAAATCGGGCGATACGCGAAAATAAATCGTTATTAGTTACAATAACGAAACACCCGCTATTTCCGGCCAGATACTTTTTTATAAAAGCGCCCATATATTTACCCCCCTTTCCTGCAAAAGGAAAAACAAGGGATTGTTAAAGAAGCAACATCCTAATTTAATTGTATCACTAAAACATTAAAATGTCAACATAAATTTTTTTCCAACAAAAAAGTCTTTAAAAATTTTCAAAAGTATGTTATAATGTTTTCATCAATTTATAACTAACTTGATAAAGGAGATATATATGAAAGAAGGCAAAATCGTTCAAATAATCGGACCGACACTCGATGTTGAGTTCGATGAAGATCATCTGCCGGAAATATATAATGCGGTTGAAGTTCCACATGAAGCTGAAAAAACCGTAATAACGGTCGAGGTGGCATCTCATCTCGGCAATAATCAGGTGCGCTGCATATCGATGCAATCTACCGACGGCCTGCGGCGGGGCATGAAAGCTATAGACACCGGCCGGCCGATAGCCGTTCCGGTAGGCGAAGAAACTCTCGGCCGCGTTTTTAATTTACTCGGCCATCCCATAGACGAAGGCGCGGTTATAAAAACCACGGAAAAGATGCCAATTCATCGGTCGGCGCCTTCTCTTAAAGAACAGGGTTCTTCAATTGAAATATTTGAAACCGGCTTAAAAGTCATCGATCTTCTCGCGCCGTATATGAAAGGCGGAAAAGTTGGATTATTCGGAGGCGCGGGCGTCGGCAAAACGGTTTTAATACAGGAACTCATACATAACGTTGCTCAGGAACACGGCGGCGTTTCGGTATTCTGCGGCGTCGGCGAGCGCACTCGTGAAGGAAACGATCTCTGGCTCGAAATGAAAGAATCAGGGGTTATCAATAAAACCTGTATGGTCTTCGGCCAGATGAACGAACCGCCCGGCGCGCGTCTTCGCGTGGCGCTTTCAGGCCTTACCATGGCCGAATATTTCCGCGATCAAAAAAATCAGGACGTGCTTTTATTCATAGATAATATATTCCGGTTTACTCAAGCGGGATCTGAAGTTTCGGCTCTTCTCGGCCGCATGCCGTCCGCCGTCGGATATCAACCTACATTAAGCACGGAAATGGGTGATTTACAGGAACGTATCACATCCACACGTCAGGGTTCAATTACTTCGGTACAGGCTATATACGTTCCAGCCGACGATCTTACCGATCCGGCGCCCGCAACCGCGTTTTCACATCTCGATGCAACAACGGTTCTTTCACGCCAGATAGTAGAGCTCGGCATTTATCCGGCGGTTGACCCGCTCGCATCCACATCGAAACTTCTCGACCCCAATATAGTCGGTGATGAGCACTATAAAATAGCGCGCCAGGTACAATCTATCCTTCAAAAATATAAAGATCTGCGCGATATAATCGCCATACTCGGCATCGATGAATTATCCGACGAAGATAAACAAGCCGTTGCACGCGCTCGCAGAATACAGAAATTTCTATCACAGCCCAACTTCGTCGCAGAACAATTCACCGGATTTAAAGGACGCTATGTTAAAATAAAAGACACCATTCGTTCGTTCAAAGAAATAGTCGAAGGTCAATACGATCATATACCCGAACAATGCTTTTTTATGTGCGGCGCAATAGACGATGTTTTAACGAACTATGAACAATATCAAAAACAAAATCAGTAATTTTTTATCTTTATATTTTATTACTTAATAATAAGTTAAAGTAAGGCGGAATGACCTTTATGCCACCGAAATATAAGTTTGAAATAGTAACTATGGATTCGTTAGTATATTCGGCCGACGATATAGAATCGGTAATAATGCCTGGCGCGTTCGGCTATCTCGGAGTTCTTTACGGCCACATGCCTTATATTACACAATTATCGGCCGGAAGCGTAACCGTAAAAAAAGACGCCGCCGCTCAAAAAAACGATTTTGAATGGAATATAAGCGGCGGATTCGCAAAAATACTTCCCGATTCAGTTACCGTATTCGCCGACCGGGCTGAAAAAATAGAAAAAAAAGAAAAATCAGCTATTTAGTAATTAATTCATTCTCTATGTTTTAAATTAATTACAGCTCAATATCACGGCCATCGCTAAAACTGCCGCCATCGTCTTTTACATCGTAACCGGCGCTGTATATTTGTATTTCACCGGCGCCTTTTATACTATATAAAAACGGTTTATTCGTAAACGGGTCCTGCGCCAGCCAGGGATTATCTTTAATATATTTTTCCTTCATATATTCATTAATGGACGCAGGCAGCTTTTCGCGGCCGTAAATATTTTCAATTAAGCGGGCCATAAGTTTTATAACAATCGCTCTACTACGGGCTTTTTGTAAAAGAAATTCCCTGTTGAATTTATCTACGGCGGGTAGAGAAAATAAAATAAGCGGATTAATTTCTGAAGTTAATACGGCAAGCGGGTAAATACGCGACTTATTTATTTTATCGCTAAGATTCGAAAGCTCATGAAGCTTTTTATCCGCTTCTATAAAATCTAATTTTTCCACCGCTATAGCTTTATTGATAATTTGCGTATATTGTTCGATAATATCGCCATAATAAAACTCACTTGTTTTAACTAAAGCGAATAAGGCAAACTGATTAAACCTGCCAAAATCAGATTGATTCGAATAAATTTGACGTTTTATTAATCTTATACAGGACTCTTTTTCATGATTAAAAGCTTTTTCAAAATTATCGGTACGTAATTCATATTTTATAAGCTTAGTTATAAGTTTCTCGATTAATTCATTTTCTATATAAATACCACTTTTTAACGATAAATTAATTACCGCCGACGCCCGGCGCTTCAACGCATAAGTAATAACGTCACATATCATAGCCTTTTCAGACCCGATGCCTATCTGTGGCACCATAGCGAGTGAAAGTATTGAATTAACCGCGCTAAAAACTTTATCCATTTTTTTATCGGTCAGCGCAATATTAGCATATTCTTCGAGCGCGGCCGCCGCCAGACGCAGGTTCTTAAAACTATAACTTTTGTTAAAAATCAATCGATTTGAGCTAAGAACGGTTTCAAGCGAATCGCCGGCTTTATAATCGAGAACTGATATCAATTCATTTTCAATAGTGCTAATATTATTTACCGTTATTTTTTTTAAATCTTTGCCAATAAAATTTTTTCCGCTTAACTCGATAATATAAGCGAGCCTGTTTACATATACTTCTTCAGTTTTATCAAGTATTACGGAAGGCGCCTGCGAACAATAAGAAACGTTTATACTCATAAAAAACGCATAGATAAGCACGCTTTGAAACGCTAAAAACAAAAGGACAAGAGTGAGAAGCACCGTCGTTTTAACTCCGCCATTAACCATCTTAAAATAATCCGGTTTAAAGCTTATCTTTGTTTCAAACAATTTTTTCATAAAAACCCCCCTTTTATTTTGTTTTTATACATTTTTTTTACGCCCGCGCATGGATATTTATCCGATTTTTCTTATTTTTCTTATAAAATTTTACCAACCCGCCTGTAAATATTAATCCCGTTCTTTCCTGCAAAACTTCATTAAATCCGGTCATTAATATTTATTTTTTATCAATAATCCATTTATAATTTTATAATAAAAAAATTTAAATGCCGCCGTTATAAGCATTAAGGTAATAAATAGCGCGGCTCCTTCAAGCGCAAAAAACAAAACGATAGAATAAGGATTGTCGAATTTATTTGAAATTAAAAGCCGGCCATTGTTCATTTCATTTTCGAACCGGTAATTATCATTAAAAACATTATTATAGCGGTTACAGGCATTACCGCCGTTTTCGTAGCCGCCCGCGGCATCGTAACTGCCATAGCCTTTAAAATTGTCTCCTCCCGTTCTTTTACCGGCGACAATCGAAATATTATATGCCATAAACAATATAAACAATAATAAAAAAGCGCATAGATAATAATAAAATGAAAGGCCCGCCTTTAATTTACCCGCTCCGATTATTCGGCTATATTCTATTTTTTTGATTTTTTTCACGGAAATTTCATCGTCGGCGGCGCGTTGAGCGTTAAAAACATTCTCTAAGTCCGGCCGTGAAAAATTTATTTTATCTTCATCATTCGATTTCATTTTTCATCACTTCCTTCAATCTTTCTTTCGCGCGATGGAGCCTTGACATAACCGTGCCAGGCTCCACGCCGAGCGTTTCCGCTATTTCTTCATAAGAAAATCCATTATAATATTTTAAAGTAATCACCGTACGGTCTTTTTCACCAAGCGCCGTCAATGCGGCGCGAAGAGCGGTAATCCTGGACGCCCGCTCAATATCCTGAAAAAACTCGGTTTCTATATCGGCCTGTTCATCATCACGAAATGTTAATTTAAAGGCGTTATTTATATAATATTTTATTTTTCTATAATAAGATCTTTTATACCCATAAAATTCATTAGCCGCTACCTTAAAAAGCCATGATTTAATTTTATAATTTTCAATTCCAGGCTCTTTATAAGTTTTAACGAATACCTCATGCGTCAGATCCAATGCAAGATGAGGATCGGATGACATATTTAACAAAAAATAATATACCGCCTTATAAAATTCGTTATATAAAGCTTCAAAACCTTCTTCACGGCTTCGAAAATATGCAGTCTTTATTTTATCTTCATTTAATTTTATATCGTTCATCGCTTCACCCGCTAATATAATGACTGAAATTAAAAATTATTCCATTTTTTTTATTTTTTTATATTATATTTTAAACGAATAAACAAGCTTAAAAAAATAAAAAGGGTTTTTTTCAAAACCCTTTTTATAATTTATTTATATACATTTTTACTTACGCAGACATTTTAAATTATATATTTCGAATTAATTTTTTATCGTTTAATAAGGTTCACTGCCTTTGAGTAGAATAAACTGAAAAATGTTCTTCTTTAACCACCTGACCGGTATCGTATAAATATTTAATCGAAACGCCTTTTAAACGCCAGATCATAGTTTCATAAACTCTTCCAGCCTCGATAGACTGAGTTTTTTCAAAGTCATTTCCATATTTATCGATATAAGAAACGACTTCAGGCGCGTTATAACGCCCCGTGAACAAATAAGCGGACTGCGGAGATGAATCATTCGAACCGCTGCAGCCGGCAATCACGAATGTAATTATAGATATTGAAAACAAAATATAAATAATATGAAGATGATCGAACTTTAATCTTTTCATGTTTTACATATCGGCAGGCAAAAAAATACATTTAATAATCTATTAAAAAATTAAAAATTTTATGAGTAAAAACTCTCTAATTTTTTTAATCCATATATGGATTTTTAACCTTATATATTCCTTCAGGATGCATTTCTTCAGCTTTTCTAACGGCAGGAGATATTTTCGGCGATACTATAGCGCCGTTAAGCACCGGTGAATCGATTGTAGAATCAGACGCAGGCATATTAATAGTTAAATAACGATTAACAGGCATAAGCGTAATTCCTTCGCTATCCAGTCCGAATATTTTTACCATCTGGTTTCTACGCGATTTTATTTTTTCTATAACGAGCGCCTGTACGAAAGGTTCCCAGTGACTTTCAGCGGCCGCCCATTCTATAGTTTTAATATCGAGAGACGCAATTTTTCTGGCCATCCACATTGCATCGGAAAAAGTCGCATTTTTCCATGCCTGCGGGTAATACATTATTTTGACTTTAAAGCCTGTATATCCGGGAAACGGCGCCAACCAATCCCAATCATAAGAATTAATTTCTCCCGCCGTAAGAGGGCTGCCCATTACACAGCCAAGATCGGACTGATATTCGATCGGACGATCATATCTTCCAGTTTGCGGATTATATAAAAGCACCATCTGACAATTATCATCTTTAGCATCAAGGCTTGAAAGGAAAAGATTAAAAATTATCGAAGCGCGAGCGGAACGGCTCTGGTTCGCACCCAGTCCTGAAAATGCGGAAGCGCCAAGTTTTTTTACAATCGGCGGATTAAAAGACATCGTCGCTTCTTTAAAATAAACATAATACGAACCAAGATATTTCTTTTTTATGTCATATTTTTTTAAAAAATCTTCATCTACAATTCCATTACCGAGTATCCGCCCTTTATCGTCTTTAATTACATTATAAGGGTACAACCAATCCTTAATATTAAATTGAAGAGCTTTTTCTTTAGCATGCCCCGGCGCGTATGCTTCTTCAAGCTGATAAAAATAAGAAATCGCCGATGGATCTTCATTCTGTTTATCGGACGGCTCAAGAACGAGGGGCGTCGAAGCAGACGGCATATAATATTTAAGTTCGGCATAACGTCCGCCGAGTATTATATATAAACGAGTGGCGAAAAGCTCCGTATGAACTTCCTCACCGAATTTTACCTTCCATTTAAAACCATAACGGTCTTTAACTGAAAGTTTTGCATGAGATCCGGATGTAAGCAAATGATCAAAAGTAAAACATTTTTTTGCTTTTTTTAAAGAAAAATCGGAATCGCCGTCAGGACATATTTTTACAAGATTTTCAATCTCTTTTTCGTAAGATTTATATACTTCAGGAGAGTATGTATTATTAAACTTATAAACATTGCTTTCTTCGAGAGGCTCGAATTTAGAAACTTCACGGTACGTGGATGCGGCAATCCGCTGAATTGAAACACGGTTTTTATTTTCGTCGCAAAGAAACTGCGCTTCTAAACCGGCGCGTTCTAAACCTATTAAGGAATCCGGCCGGGCGGCGGGTATTTTTACAACAAGCGGAGCTGTAACGAGAATAGACGCGGTTCTAAGGCAAAATGCGGCTATCTGTAAAGTCGTCGCTTTCGGCCACACCTGAATAAAAGCGTCAAGTGAATACCATACCCTCATAACAAGAACGTACGACTTTTTTAATTGCTCCATATCTACACCGGTTTTATCAAAACCGTCCAGAATTTTTTCAAGCCATTCTTCGATTAAATTACACGCAATCACTTCAGCGCTTTTTTCTATCTTTTTTTCAGATTTACCGCTGGCCGCAAGCGTCGAACGAATTTCAGAACGCATCGCGATAATACGTTCAATAAGTTTTTTCACGTTTTCTTTATTAAAATCAGGCAATTTAAAATCAGGCACCGCCTGATCGATACGAATTTTAAAATAAGGCGCATCCTCCGCGAAAACATTTGAAGGGTAAAATAGAAGTGAATAAAAACAAATCACAAAAACAGTGCATAACAAAAACATTAATACAAAAAAAAAGCCGTTTATCGAAAAAAAATTTTTAATTTTATGATTCACCGTACACCTCTATTTTTAAAAAAATTCACAATGTGTTTGTAAAGATTTTCACACTCAATTTCAGGTATTTTTTTTAATTTTTATAGCGGAGCTATTAATATTTTTCAATACTATTTTTAATATTTATATAGTTTTTATAACGGATTTATATTATTTTATTCTACCATTTTTATCAGACGGAGCCGGGCCTGGATTTAAAACAGGCTTACTCCGGAAATCTTTCAAACGTTGTTTAAATAAGTTAGCGGTTTCAACGGTTTTAGCGTCTATGCCGTTCATTTTAATCACTTCATCATAAATAACGGCTGCTTTATCAGGCATCGACATATTTTCATAAACGGCGGCCCTGCCGATCATCGCAAGAGCTTTTTGACCGCTGCTCGTCTCTTTTATCGCCAGTAAAGTATCAAATTTACCAAGCGCTTTATTGTCGAAATTTTTCAACCTTTCATTCGCGTTCATAAAAAGCGCGGGAATTCGATCTTCAGGTTTTTTTGCCAATATTTCAATACTATCAAGAGCCATATAATAATGATCTATTTTTTTTTCATTTTTATATATTTCAGCCAATTTATAATAACATGGAATAATTTCAGGTAAATAAGAATATTTTTCTACTATTCGATTAAGAATTTGCGTTTCAGCGCTGGTATCGCCGGCTTTACGATAAATGCCGGCAAGCGCCATACAGGCTTTTGACGCGAGATAATTACCGGGATATTTTTCGATAATTTTTTTTAATGATTCGCCCGCCTGGTTATTATCGCCCGCTTCGATTTGCTTAAAAGCTATATAATATAAAGCAAGCGGCGCTTTTTCATTTTCGGAAAGCGCAATTTTTTTTAACGCGGCAATATCCATTTTTTCTATTTCAGAATCGATAAACACTGCTTTTGAAGTTTTATCATTACCTTCTGGCTGTGCGCCGCCGTTCATTCCAGATATTCCATTAAATATATTTTTTTGCAGAACGACCGCGCAAACCGCCACAATTAATATTATAAATAATAAATATTTTTTTTTCATTATAAATCCTCTTAATATAGCAGATTTTAATCTGGCATACAAAATACGAGCGTTTTTTATAATCTTATAATTTTAAAATACCGCGCCGCCGGATGCGACGCGGTATTTATTTATCGTTTATTTAAGCGCTTCGAGTAACTCGCGCACTTCCGGTTCCTGCATCGCGGCAGGTTTTAATTTTTTAACTAATTCTTTTTTCATGGTATAAAGTTTTTCCGTCTTTTTATAAGCGCCTTTTTTAAAATTAGATGCAAATTCGCTTATTTTCGAATAGTTAAGTTCCTGAACATCCTTATCGGTCAAAGCTATATTTACTTCTTCATACGAGTTCAATTTAGCTTTAGCTGCTTCGAGGATTTCAAGTTCTTTTTTACTGACGGAAGTCTTTTTAGCTTCGCCGGCTATTAAATTTTCGTTAATTTTACTTTTAACGACGCTGCGATGGTAATGATTATTATTGTAGTTATTATTATAACCGCCGCTGGCATAAGACATCATGTTAGCGATTGCCTGTTCAGTGCTCTTATAATAAGCTTTTCTCATTAAACGGGTAAGGTCGTTCATGCTTCTTAAATATCTCGCGCTGACAAGTAAAACTCTATCGGCGTTAGCGTAGCTTGAAATTCCATCCCAGCAACGGCACGCATCGTCAGCCGTAATATCGGGAATAATTCCAGAACGTTCCATATTACGAATTATAGCCGCTTCACTGTCTTTATAATACACTTTTACCACGAGCCTGAATAAGCCTTTTAACGAATTAATCCGAGCCGAACCGTTTATTAATATACCATCGGCTACCTGATAGTTCGAAGCCGCATCCCATGCGCGCAGTAAATCATCGACTGAAGTATAACCGGGATTATAAGGCGGAGTATATGGCGATGGCTGAGGAGTATAAGGATCATAAGGTGAAGGTTGTGGAGGAGTATATGGCGACGGCTGCGGCGGAGTATATGGGCTATACGGTGAAGGGGGAATAGGATTGGCATAGCCGCAATAAGGGCATATATTGCTGCCGGGAGAATACGGGCCATTATCGCCCTGCTGATGATAAGTTCTTTTGCAGTTATTGCATTGGTGTGAATGGCCTGGATGCGCAGGATCATAATGCTTGCTAACATTAACATTGGTGTTAACTGAAGCGCTTAAATCAGCGGCATCAACCGGAGCTAATTGTGAAACGCAAACTACCGCAGCAATAGCGATACCCGAAACGATTTTTTTAACTAAACTCATAATTTAATACCTCCTGCTATACCTATTTTAGTGTATTTTTACACCAGAATTAAACTTTAAATCATTAATAATAAGGCTTTTATTATAAGGAACCTGCTTTTTCGGCCTGTTTTTGACTTTCTTCAAGCAATTTTTGATATTTTTCAGCTGCCGATTTATAAGCGTCAAATTCAGCGCCGTTTTCTTTAGCGCCGGCCTTTACATAATTTTGATAAGCTATGTTCATAGCTTCCTGAGCTGATTTTAAAGCTTCGTTTCCTTCGGCCGGAGCGGCTTTAGCGACATTATCAGATGCGGCCCGATTGGAAAGCCCTAACTTTTCACATGCCTGATTACGATATGAACTGGTAATGGTGATAGCCGCATTACGTTCTTTATAAACATCTTCATATTTCGAATGGGCTTCTTCCCATACTTTTTCATAATGGCCGGCTACATATTGCTTATCGTAATAACCGTCAACCCATACTTTTTCATATTCGCCATCGACCCATACTTTTTCATAACCGCCATCGACCCATACTTTTTCATAACCGCCATCGACCCATATTTTATCGTATTGACCGGTTTCGTCATTATAAACTTCATCGTAATGTCCGTCTTTTTTAACGTCTTTATAATAACCGTCTTTATAAACGTCTTTATAATAACCGTCTTTTTTAACGTCTTTATAATGTCCGTCTATCCATACGTCTTTATAATAAGCGGGTATAAAACGGTCATAATAACCGGCCGGATAATTAACGAGTTGTTGTTCGTAATAGCCTTCTTTAACCGTTATAGCGCTTTGAACGGCTTTTTCGAACATTGCCCGCGCTTCAGCGCTGCTTGCGAGTTTTTCGGCTGAAAGGCCGGCTTTAAAGTACGCTTCGATCATAGTATTGGCATCGGCTTCAGCTTTAGCTTTATCGGTATATGTTTTTCCTAATTTAGCCTGATATTCAGCGGCGGCGGCTTTATAATATTCGAGGGCTTTTTGATATTCGCCGGCGCTATATGCTTTATCGCCTTTTTGAAGATTACTGAGCATTGGATTATCGCAGCCCGAAGATATTACCGATACAAAGCCTATAATCAACAATAACGTTAATAACCTGAAATTTTTTTTCATACTACAATACACCTCCCGATCATTCTTAAAACGGCATTATAAATTTGCCGTAATTAACATTCTAATTCTAATTTTTAAATTTGCACCTCCGACATTTTAAAAATCCGAACCTTCGATTTATATATTCGATTTTCAAAATAATTTGCATTTACACGTTCAATAATAATACCTTTTTAAAATTAAAATTGTTTGTTTATTTTATTTATGAGTTATTTTTTAAATTTTAAAATCACTTATATTTACAATTCACGTACAACTTATATACGATTTTTATTATTATGTTTTATATCCGCCGTTCCGGAAAATCCATATTCTTTATAAAACATCAATGTTTTTTCACGCGTTATCTTATGCACCGCTTTCATGGTAATTACTAAATGGGGATCATGAAGTTTTTTAATTCCGTCGAACATATCATGAAAAATAAGGTTCACGCCTTTAAATAGGGTACAATTAATTCCGGGCTGGATTATAGTGCAGGCATATTTAACCATATCATAACCCTTTTTAAATTCTATTATCTTTTCCTTAACGATAAATAGATCGCCGGTTTTTAAAGTTACGGATATTTCAACATCACAAAACGGAGTAGCATTCCATATTTCGACTAATTGCTCGATATAATCGGACGTTTCGGCGGTAAATTGTATATCTACGATAATACCGCTTCTTTTCCATAATTTCAAATGTTTAAATTCTGGAAGTATTTCATAAACCGCGCTATTTTCATCGCACAAACATTTAAAACGTTCCAATAATTTCGGCGATACTATACAGTAATAATAATGAACATCCTGAACCAGAGCGGCCGTATTGTTTTTTTCAACATTTACTAAAGAAACCGAATCGACATATTTTAATATGTCTTCACCGCCGTAAAAATAATCGCTGAAAAATACATTATGTTCAGACGCTTTTGGAATTTTTTCGCCGGCTGATAAATTATCGTAAAATAACGGCCAAAAATTTATTATCATCAATGATACTATAATAACATTTAAAAAACGCCTATTATATGATAACATATTTTTTCTTCCCATCAAAATTATTTTTCAAAAAAGCAATATTTTTTTATTACGGTTTAATTATATCCGCTGAAATTAGCAACGTCAACAAAGTTAGCTCAGTATTTTTTGTGTTTTTATAAATTTTACAACTTTTTAATTTTATTTTAATCCTAAATTTTAGATTAACGGTAATTTGATAGTTTCGGATTCCACGTTCTGGATTCTAAATTCTGAATTCTGGGTTCTGGGTTCTGGATTCTGGATTCTGGATTCTGATATAATTTGCATATATTTAACATATATGTTATAATTACACACCCGTTAGTGATCAAATATTAATTATCAAAAAAATTATGGACAATATAAACAACATTTAACTAACATCGAAACGATTAAAAAAATGGTATAAATACAAATAGAGGTTTATTCATGATAATAGTAACAGGAGGCGCCGGATTTATCGGAAGCGCCGTTATATGGAAATTAAATGAAATGGGCGAAAAAAATATTATCGCCGTTGATAATCTTTCAAACTCAACGAAATGGACGAATTTACGCTCCCTCTCTTTTCGTGATTACATAGAAAAAAATGTATTTATCGAACTTATCGAAAAAGGCGCATTCGATAGCGATAACATAGAATGTTTAATCCACATGGGCGCATGTTCATCTACGACGGAAACTAATTGCAGTTATCTTATAAACAACAATTATGAATATACTAAAAAACTTGCATGGTATTGCATAAAACGCGGCATACGATTTATTTACGCCAGCAGCGCGGCCACTTATGGCGCCGGGGAAAACGGATTTTCCGATAACGAAGCCGGAATTGAAAAACTAAAACCGCTTAACATGTATGGTTATTCAAAACACCTATTTGATTTATACGCAAAATCGAACGGCATGTTAAATCAAATAACCGGCCTTAAATTTTTCAATGTATTTGGGCCGAACGAATATCATAAAAACGACATGAAAAGTTTAATTAATAAAGCTTATCATCAAATCAAAAAAAGCGGCGCCATAAATCTTTTCAAATCACACATACCCGAATATAAACACGGAGAGCAATTACGCGATTTCATATATATTAAGCAGGCAGTCGAACATCTCGCATTTTTCATCGAACGCCGGGACGTTAATGGAATATTCAATGCAGGCAGCGGTTCGGCCGCAAGCTGGAACAGTTTAGCGGGCGCTATTTTTAACGCGCTCGGTATGGAAGTTAAAATAAATTATATAGACATGCCAGTAGAAATAAGAGACAAATACCAGTATTTCACCGAAGCGGATATGTCAAAATTAAATGCGGCGCAATTTCAATCAAATACGCAGCCAAAAAAATACGGACTCGAAGAAGCCGTTAAAGATTATGTAATAAATTATCTCGAAAAAAACGAAAAAAATCTTGACGCGCAAAAATAGCTTTAATCATATAAGCAAAAAGAATTTTAATAAAAAAACACCTGTTTAAAGCCGGTCAAATCCTTTAAACCGCGCCCGGCCGTCGTATAAAAATGTATAAGAGATTGCGCCGGATGGGCATATATTAATACAACGCAAGCAGTACATACAATGGCTGTTTCTCACGGGATAACCGGTATCGGGATCCATTGAAATAAGCCGCATGGGACAGTTTAGAACGCAAAGGCCGCATTTTACACACTTTTCAGTTAAAATACGGCTTCCAATAGATAGTTTCATCGTCGCATAAAGCGCTTTTTCAACGGCGCGGCCTATCGCGCGTTCGACAATCGAAGCGCGGGTAAAAGGCAGCGAAACAATCGAACTGATTTTAGCATTTTTTACCATACCGATCGAATCAAGAAATTTTTCTATTTTATTAACTATTTTTGGGCGGCGGTAATGCAGGTATTTTTTTAAAATATTATCGGCCGCCGCAAATTTTGGCAAAATCGGCACGAATTCAGTATGAATTATATAATCATCGGTATGCCCTATAACTTCGAAACCACGGCTTTCGATAAGATTTTTAAAATTTTCCCGGAACCAGACCGGCCCCTGCATATGCGCGCCAAACGTAAACGCTTTTTTACGAAACATTTGAACGGAAATACTATTAACGAAACTTGAAAAAACCGCGGCCGGTTCAAAAAAATAAACGGGCGATCCAAAACCGATTAAATCAAAACACGACATATAGCGCACGAAATTTTCCATTTTTTTATTCAGACGCGCTATAGCCGAAAATTCGTTTTTACCGGCCGCCTCAACTTCAGCCGAAGTAAAAGTAGAAGCAGGAATAGAAATAAAATCAGAATCAGTAACGGCGGCATTAAATGAAGCGCCAACTTCAGAATTAAAACCGGCGGCGGCGGCCGTGATTTTTAATTTTTTTCGAAGCGGAACGCGGCGTTCAGCTTCGTCCATATAAGCCGGAATAACGGGATTTATCCGCCATAATTCCGCCGTATCGAATTGCTTTTCAATATTGAAAAGATCGCAGCGATGCCCGCGGGCGTTTATAGCCGCGCCCAATTCCGAAGCAAGATATTTCGTACCGCCGGTTGCGGAAAAATAAATTATCAATACATTCATATATTATAATCCTTTATAATAAAATTCATCCGCCTGCTTCATTTACAATCCAATTTCTTCATGCTCCGCCTGCATGGCTTTTAAAGACTCACCTATAAATTCACCGAGCGGTATTCCCATCCGTTCAACCGCGCAGATTTTTTCACGATTAGCGCCCGCGGCAAAACGTTTTTCATGAAAACGCTTCATTATAAACTCGACATTAATGGAGGCGAGTTTTTTATCGGGATGTATAAGCGCGCCCGCCACTATAAGACCGGTAACCTGATCGGCCGAATAAAGCATACGCGACATTTCATCGCCGGCCGGTTCGGTTTTCGGATGGTTTGTTACAGCCTGAATTATATCATCTAAAAAGCCGTTTTCTTTAAGTATTTCGGCGCTTTTTTTACCGTGCAGCGAAGGATTTTCCCTGGTAAGCTCGACGTCTATATCATGAACAAGGCCGGCTAACGCCCATTTATGTTTATCGCCGTTAAAGCGGGAAGCGAAATGTTTCATTACAATTTCAACGGCTATCATATGTTTAATAAGATTATTATTTTTAACATATTTTTTTATTAATTCGATCGCGTCTTCCCTTTGCATGTTACCTCCAGAAATTTTCACCGTCTCAAACGGTCTTTAACTATGCCAGTCAATATTATACACTTTTTTTTACGAAAATAAAAGAAAAATCAGATTTCATATTTCGTCATATTTCAATCGAATATTTTTTCATTTTACGCCACAGAGTGGAATAATCTATTTTTAAAAACCGCGCCGCGCTTTTTTTATCGCCCTTAAACATTTCCAGCGCATTAACGAGCGAAACTTTTTCGGCATTTTCAACGGCGCGGTCCAGCGTTACGGGAGAATAAATAACTTTTTCCGAACGCGGCGCGGAACGCATTTGCGTTATAAAGCTCCGGCATTCAGCCGGAAGATGTTCGGGCATAAGCTTACCGTCACGGCAAAATATATAAGCATATTCTAATATATTTTCAAGTTCCCGAATATTACCCGGAAAATCATAAATCGCAAAAAATTTAAGAACTTTCTCGGATATATCGATTATTTTATTATTTTTAACGCCGTTAAATTTACTTATAAAATGCCGCGCAAGAACTTCGATATCCTCACGGCGCTCCGAAAGAGAAGGGATTTTTATATTAACTATCTTCAAACGATAATACAGGTCTTCTCTGAATTTTTCCCTTTTAACCATAGCCGCGAGATCTTTATTTGTAGCGGCTATTATTCGCACATCCGCTTTTTTAGTGGATACCGCGCCGAGCGGTTCATATTGCTTATCTTCTATTACACGCAGCAATTTCACCTGTAAATGAAAAGGCATTTCAGCTATTTCATCAAGAAATATAGTTCCTCCTTCGGCGAGAGCGAAACGGCCGGACTTATTTCTTTTAGCGTCGGTAAACGCGCCCTTTTCATAACCAAAAAGTTCGGATTCAAGAAGCGTTTCCGGCAAAGCGCCGCAATTAACGGTGATAAAAGGTTTTTTAGAACGTTCGGATAAATTATGAAGAGTTTTTGCAACAAGGCTTTTCCCGCAGCCAGATGCTCCTTCTATAAGTACGTTACAATCGCTTTCGGCTATATCCGGCAGAATATTAAAAAGCGTTTTCATATATTCGCTTTTACCGACAATATCATAATGCGAATATTTTTCATCGAGTTCTTTTTTTAAATTTTCTATACCTGAAACGTCTTTAAAAATTTCAACGCCGCCTGAAATTTTACCGTTTTCATCAAATAACGGACCGGCCGTAACGCATATAGGTAAGCGCCTGCCCCTCGCCGTTTGAATTTCAATTCTAACGCCGCCGACCTGCTTTTCTTTTTTTATGGCTTCTTTAAGCGGGCAGGCCGTCCTGCATATCGAAGTATTGAAAACATCAAAACAATTTTTAGTAAGGGCCGCTCCGCGCGATAAACCCGTAATAAGCTCCGCCGCATGATTAAATGCCGTTATTTTAAAGTCTTCATCCACCAGAAAAATACCATCTTCTATATAATCGAGCAACTGATTTACATCCACTAAAACCACTTCCCGGAAAAACCTTTTATTATAACATAAAGACATAATTAAGTCTTACTGCCGGCTTTTACAATGAAAATAAATTAGAATTTTTAATTTAAAAACCTTTTATTATAACATAATAATTTTATAATTGCAATAATGCAATTATTGCAAAATTGCAGATATTTTATTTTTATATAATCTCGTATAAGTCCATATCAATAAACCGTACGGACATAAATTTAATTTTTTTATTCAAGTACAAATTGTCAAAATCAATCAGGAAAAATATTAAAAATACGATATTATTTTTCAAAAAAGATATATTAAAATTATAAAAATTATTGATAATCAGGAAACTTTATATTATAATAAAATACCTTATACTTATCGTATGATTCAGAAAAAACTATTTATCTTTTTAGAAAGGCGGTGCCATATATGCATAAAACATTTAAAAACCTTTCGTGACGCTTTAACGGACAAACTTCGGCGAAGTTTAAAATTAAAAATATGCATATTACGCCTTTCGTTTATAAAACGGAAAAAATATAATTACACGTTTACCCGCTAAATATACACATATTTAACGCTTGTTTTTAAAAAAAATCATTTAAGGGATAAATAATTAATTTTCTATTTTTAACGGCACGTTTTTCGCTTATAACGATAAGGAACGCATATCTTATACATTCGTTTTAAAAAATAAAATATTATTCAGGAGGCATCGATGCTAAAAAAATTAGAAAATTATTACAAACCGAAAAACCTCGAAGAAACTTTAAAACTTTTAAACCAGAGTCAGGGACTGACGAAAATAATCGCCGGCGGGACCGCCGTTATGGCCGCTGAAAATAATGAAATCAAAACGCTTATAGATATTAAAAACGCCGGACTCGACAAAATAGTAAAAAACGATGACGGCGGTTTACAAATCGGAGCTGCATGCACCATAGCCAATCTTCTCGAATCAAACGAAATAAAAAAATATTGCGGCGGCCTGATTTATGAAGCGGCGTATTATATAGCAAGCACCCCGCTCAGAAATATGATAACCATAGGCGGAAATATAACTCAAATATTCCCATGGTCAGATCTTCCCGCGGCATTAATCATTTCAGACGCTGAAATCCATATCGCCTCAGAAGGCCGGAACCGAAAGTTAAAATATGTTGACGCCGTAAAAAAACATCCAATAACTATATTAAACAAAAATGAAATAGTGACTTCGGTATCATTTCCTGCTTTACCAGGTTATACCGGCAAATTTATAAAATTTTCAAAAACGAATTTTGATTATGCTTTAATTGACGCCGGAGTTAACCTGAAAATAAGCGGCGGCATATTTGAAGACGTTCGCTTCGCCGTCAGCGCCGCCGGCACTCTGCCGCAAAACTTAAGCGAATCGGCGGCTTCTTTAAAAAACCATAAAACATCCGATGAACAGGCGATTACAGAGTCCCTCGAAAAAGCGGTTTCAGAAACAATATTTACCGGCGACAAACGAGCGTCTATCGAATATAAAAAAGAAATACTGCCCGTATTATTAAAACGCCTGATAGATAACGCTGTAAATGAAAATAAAGGGGGCCGTTAATCATGAAAACAATAGAAATTAAAGTAAAAATAAACAACGAAGAAAAAACTCTTACTATAAAACTTAATGAACGCCTTGTAGATGTGCTCAGAGCGGCAGGATATAAAGGTATTAAAAAAGGATGTTATCAGGGAAGCTGCGGCGCGTGTACGGTCCTTATCAACGGCCGCCCGATGAATTCCTGCATGATACCGGCGGCAGCCGTTGATGGCGCGGAAATAACCACAATTGAAGGCCTCGGCGATAACGATAATCTTCATCCGCTTCAGGAATCCATACTTGAAACAGGCGGAGTGCAATGCGGTTATTGCACTCCGGGATTTTTAATATCTTCATACGCGCTTCTAAAATCAAACCCCTCGCCGAACATGGATGAAATAAAACGGGCAACGGATGGCAATTTATGCCGCTGCACGGGATATGTAAAAAAACTCGAAGCCGTCGCTCTCGCCGCGAAAAAAATAAGAGGTGATAAATAATTATGAATAATACAGACAATCATATAATCGATAAATACTCAAGCACGGCGCCGCTCGAAATTAAAGACGGCCAGGATTTTGAAATAGTAAATAAAAGCCTTAATAAAATAGAAGGCCCCGGACTCGTTACGGGAAAACCAATGTTCACTGATGATTTTAATTTTCACGGCATGCTTTATGCAAAAATTTTAACGAGCCCTCATGCGCACGCTGAAATTATAAATATAGACGTTTCACGCGCAGAAAAACTTCCCGGCGTAAAAGCGATACTAACCCATAAAGACTTGCCGCGCATAATACACACTACCGCAGGCCAGGGATATCCCGAACCGTCTCCTTATGACAGTTTTACGCTCGATAAAAAAGTACGTTTTATCGGTGACCGTGTAGCGGCGGTAGCGGCGGATTCTCTTGAAACGGCAAAAGAAGCCGTTAATTTAATCGAAGTGGAATATAAAATATTAGAACCTTTATTAGATCCGCTCGAAGCGCAAAAAGAAGGCGCGCCGATAATTCATGACGAACCTGAAGCGCGTATGATAATACCTCTCGCTTATGATAAAAATAAAAACCTCGCCGCGCATGCCGAAATGAGCGAAGGCGACGTCGAAGCCGCACTGAAAACTTCAGATTATATTTTTGAACATACTTATGAATCACA
Source organism: uncultured bacterium (assembly GCA_964421195.1). Lineage (GTDB taxonomy): Bacteria > Muiribacteriota > UBA9980 > UBA9980 > UBA9980 > UBA9980. The sequence continues at coordinate 37,346 of CAYQWL010000001.1, forward strand.
TTATGCTCAACATTGCCCGATGGAACCACATATATGTATAACGCACTTAGACCCTAACGATAGAATCAATATTATAACCAGCACGCAGGTGCCGTTTCACACGCGCCGCATAGTCGCTCAGTCACTCAATATTCCCGTAAAAAAAGTCCGCGTAATCAAACCGCGAATCGGCGGCGGGTTCGGCGGAAAACAGGAAATGCTGATCGAAGATATCTGCGCCGCGCTCACCATAAAAACAAGAAAACCCGTTAAACTTGAATACAGCCGCCATGAAGAATTTATGAGCGCGCGCACGCGCCATCCTCAACATATCATTTTGCGCACGGGCATCAATAAAAGCGGAGAAGTTACCGCTATAGATATGAAAATAACTATGAATACGGGCGCTTATGGCTCAGCCGCGCTTACGGTTTTATGCAATTCGGCGAGCAAAGTTCTCCCGCTTTTCAACAAAGTTAAAAATATCCGTTTTTACGGCGATTCGGTTTATACAAACCTTCCAGTCGGCGGAGCTTATCGAGGTTACGGCGCCACGCAGGCATATCAGGCGGTAGGGCAGCAGGCAGATATAATGTGCCGTAAACTTGGAATAGACATTATTGAATTTTATAAAAAACAACACATAAAAAAAGGCGAAAGCTCACCGGTATTTAGAAAAATGGGTGAAGGCAAAGAAGGCGTAGAAATGAATATAGGTTCATGCGGCCTTACTCGCTGTATAGATACCGGCGTAAAAGAATTCGGCTGGTACGACAAATTTAATAAAAAACGGATTGAAGGCGACTGGCATTATGGAGTGGGAATGGTATGCCTTATGCAGGGTTCGAGCATTCCTGAAATAGATATGGGCGCGGCTTATATTAAAATGAACGATGACGGCTCATTCAACCTATCTCTCGGCGCGACGGATCTCGGCACCGGAAGCGATACCATATTCGCGCAAATGGCGGCGGAAATATTAACCGTCAAAACCGACGATATAATAGTTTACTCTTCAGATACCGATATGACGCCTTTCGATGTGGGCGCTTACGCATCTTCCACCACATATCTTTCTGGAGGCGCGGTCATTAAAACGGCTGAAAAAGTCAAAGCTAAAATAGCGAACGCCGCGGCAGAAATGCTTGAAACTACCATAGAAGACTTAACCTTCGAATCCGCGACGGTCAAAAGTAAATCAAAAAATAAAAAAGTAACATTTAAAGAAATAGCCTGCTATACGCTTTACGAAAAAAATCAATATCAAATAGACGGCTCGGCATCGCACATCACACATAAGTCACCGCCGCCATTTTCTGCGCACTTCGTCTATATCGCCGTCGATATTAAAACCGGCTTCGTTAAACCCATTAAATATCTTAATGTAACCGATTGCGGAACCGCCATTAATCCAAAATTCGCCGAAGGGCAATGCGAAGGCGCGGTAATGAACGGCATAAGTTTCGCTTTATGCGAAGAATTCATATTCGATAAAAAAGGCAGATTGCTTAATACATCTTTTAATGATTATAAAATATTCAATTCAATCGATATGCCTGAAATCAAAACAATTTTAATTCCAACTTACGAAGAAACAGGGCCTTTCGGCGCTAAAAGCGTTTCTGAAATCGGCATTAACGGAGCGCTTCCCGCCTTCGCAAACGCCATATACGACGCGGTCGGAGTAAGATTATTCAGCGGCCCTTATACTCCCGAACGCGTATTAAAAGCTATAAACGAAAAAAAAAAAGAAACAATAACATAAATTTATAATTTTATAACAGGCCCATTTATTTAGCATGAAAAACATAGTAAAATAATATAAACCATTACAATTAAAAATATTTTTATTTTTTATACGGCGCCGGATACTTTTTCCGGCGCTCATTTTATTATTTAAATAAAAATTATTTAAATAAATTATATTCAAGATATATATGAACCCATTCTAAAAAAGGCAATTTTTAAAAAATTCAAAACTTGTTTATAATTAGTTTCACGACCAATTTCATTTATTTTCTTAATTTTTATAGCAGACTTATATATAATAAAAATTTAAAAATATAATTTAAAAATATTGACAATTTTGTTAGTTTATGCTAACATTTATTTATTAACCTAATAAAAGTTAGAAATAATTAACTTTTTTTTATATAATTTTCATAAACTGAAAGCGAGGAAATCATGAATAAGCATAAAATAAAATTAAGCGACGATATCGCCGAAACTCTTTTAATAACTTTATATGCAAAAGCGGTTGAAAGCCGAAAAAAAAAGCCTTTAATTTATGATAAAAAAGCATGTGAATTAATAGATGATATAGATTATGATTTTTCTAAATTTAAAAACTCAAAAGCGAGCATTGCAGGAACGGCTATTCGTTCATCACATTTCGACAATATCACCAAAAATTTCATTTCTAAAAAGGAAAACGCGATAGTAGTTTCGATAGGCTGCGGTCTGGACGCAAGAACTTACAGGCTTGATGAATACGTAAATAAGGCGATTTTTTACAGCCTTGATATCGAAGAGGTTATAAATATTAGAAAGCGGCTGCTCCCGCCGTCTAAAAACGAACATTACATAAGCGCTTCAATGCTTTCAACAAACTGGATGGACGAGTTAAAAACGAAACACCCCTGTGGAAATTTCATTTTTATTATAGAAGGTGTTTTAATGTATTTTGACGAAAAAGACAATCGATCTGTATTTAAAGAACTGGCCGAAAGATTTCATGACGCTGAAATTCATTTTGATATGCTTAATACATGGATGAGTAAAAAATCAGCAATACACGATAGTGTAAGTAAAATGAAAGCATCCTTTAAATACGGAATAGATGACGAAAAAGAAATCGAAAAATGGCACCCACGTTTAAAACATTTAAAAACATATTATTTTAACGATTTCAATGGATGGAGAAAAATGGGGATTACTTTATCGGTGCTCATGACGATTTTTTCCGTTTTTAAAAATTCATCGAGAATGCTCGCGTATTATATATCATAAAAAAACGGCCATAAGCCGTAAAATTATAACAGTTTTCCTCCAGCGCGCGTAATAATATAAACGCGTATAAATTCAAAGGCCGGCTTATGCATCCGGCCTTTTTTTTAAAATTCTAAATGTTTCGTAAAATTATTTTAATTAAAATACTATTTATCGCGTTCATACATTTTTATTCAAAAACTTCATCAAGCCAGTCAAAAAGAACCTGGCTCATCAAGCTGCGGTTTTCCATTATGCAATGATTTGTAGCGCCTTCATTCGAAGGAGTAATAACAAGCTTTTTATGAGGATTCAAAAAATTATCCATACATAATTTTTGCTGACGTTTAACTTCTTCACTTTTATATTCCCCTTCGCCAACTATAAGAAGCGCTGGAACTTCGATTTTTGAAGGATCAAATGAAAAGCCTATATTCGCTTTCGCCAATTCCGACGGCTTATCCATTGATACGCCCCAGCGCCAGCAAATAGCCTTCACTATATTTCCATGAAAGCTCGACCATGAATCGATTTCTTTCTGATCGGCTATAACGGCCGGCATGGTGGAAAAAAGCGGATATGCATCTACTACGGCGCTGCTCATAGCAATCGCCTTTATTCTCTTATCATACATGGCCGCCTGAGGAACAAAACCGCCGCCGCCGCTATAACCGTAGCAAGCAAGTTTAGCCGGGTCAACGTCGCCGCGGCTTAAAGCATAATCAATAACAGCTTTCATCGGCACGTTCATATCAGGCCTGAAAGGCTTGCCGTACATCGGTAAAAGGCCCTGGCCGGGAAGATCAACAGTCATAAAATTATAACCGTGTTCATAAGTTTGAGGAGCAATATAAAAAAAGAGGTCTTCAGCAAATGTTTCGCCGCCGCCTATCATAACAAGCGTTTTTACCGGCTCCGGACCGGATTTAGCCTTACGGAAAAAAACCGGGATAACTGTATCCTCATATGGAATTTCAAAATATTCAAGAGGCGGCTCAAAAAGTTCGCCGGCTTTTTTCATTACCTGACGGCTTTTTAACGCCCTTTCTTTCAATCTTGGATCATCGGGAAGCATGGCAAGAAGCGATATGCGATAATAATAAGCCGCCCTTGAAAGCTGCTGCCGGGCGCTAACTTTATGGCCATAAGCCAGCGATTTTAATCCTCGGGCCTCAACGAGACGCGCAAGCGTAAACCATTCCTTTTGCCAGCTTGCCGCATCGCCGTCTTTAATTTTTGATACCGTATAAAAAGCCTCGCCAATTTCACAGCCATGATTCACTACGGAGCCAAGCACTAAAGTGCCGAAATTAAAATCCATATCAGTATCATTAAAATGATATTTAACTCCTGTATCATGAGCGTCAAAAACCTTTTTAGTTTCTTGCGCATAAACTGAAACAACACCATTAACAAAAACAATTGAAAATACTGAAATTATTAAAAATACAAAAAATATAATTATACTTTGTTTCTTATTTATCATAAAACTAAAAATTACTCCTTATGCTAATTTTATTTAATTCACAATCATTGAAGGCATATAAATACTGCTTTTTAAAAAATTTAATGCATATATAATAATTTAAAATATTTCATCATAATACGCTCATTAAATTTTATACGCTATAACCGTTATACAATAATAATTATCTGGCCATATCACCTCCCAACAACTTCATTAATGCGCCATAAATACAAAAAGAAAGCACAAGCCCTATCGCCCATGAATTATTTACGACCATACCGCCAAAAGATCCCGAAACAAGATCCATTATAAAAGGGGTAACTGATAAGGCGTATGATATATATGCCACATAATTAACTCCGCCTGTATAGTTATAAAGTGCCGACTTATCTGAATACAAATCATAAAGACTCAAACGCCGCTTTCTAATGTAATAATAATCGGCTATATAAAGCCCGGTTAACGGCCCAAGAAATGAACCATAAGTCCCGAGCCAGTTAAATATATAACCCGTAGGTTCAGCATAAAGCTTCCACGGCATTATTATAAGCCCTATAAATCCGGTTATTAAAACGCCATATTTATAAGGAATATTTTTAGGGCTTATATTTGAAAATATATTCGCCGGCCCAACAACATTCGCCGCAATATTAGTAGTTATAATAGCGACAAAAACAAGAAAACCTCCAATAAGGCTCAACCACGGCATGTTAAAAGCCACAAGCGTATGCACGGGATTCCATATTAAACGGTCAAAAGCTATTATTGAGCCCAGCGTGCCAAAAACGCCTATCATAGAAAAAAATGCCATGGCAGGCGGAAGTCCTATAAACTGACCGAGCGCTTGATCTTTCTGGCTTGAAGCAAATCTTGTAAAATCAGAAATATTCAAAGCTAAAGGCGCCCAATATGAAATCATAGCATTCAACGAAGGAAAAAATAATTCCCTGAAAGGCCGTGCTTCGACAGGCCTGCCAAGATCCATACGATTTCCGGCCTCAAGCAGGGCCGACAACGACCCCGCCTGATAAATCGCCCATGACGCTATTGAAATGCCGATTGTTACAAGCACAGGCACGCAATAAATTTCAATCGCTTTAACAGCCTCATGGCCTCTATAAGCAACGGCAAGATTAGCCGCTAAAAATAAAAAAAATATTATAAATTTAACGTGCGGATAAAGCGCAAGCGATGGAAAAAAACCGGCGAATGCGATAAACATAAACTCGCCGCCGATCCAGCAATTTATGCCGAACCAGCCGCAGGCGACGCCGGCCCTTAAAAGCAACGGAAAATGCGCGCCTTTTTTTCCAAACGACGCACGGCAAAAAACCGGGTATGAAATGCCATATTTAGTTCCGGCGGCGGCAAGCATAATCATGGGTACCAACACTATCAAATTACCAAGAAATATCGTAAAAACAGCCTCACGCCAGTTCATACCGCTTGTTATCAAACCTGACGAAAGCGTATAAGTAGGAATGCATATACTCATGCCGGCCCATAATGAAGCTATATGCCATTTACTCCATGTACGGTTTTTAATTTCAACCGACTTCAAATCTTCACTATAAAGCGAATCGCTTTTAACTATATCGGAAGCCGCACTATCGAGCTCGACAAGTCCGCCTTTTTCGATTTGATAACTCATTTATGACTTTATCCCTCAGTATTTTTATATTAAAATAAAGAATTTTTAAGTAATTTATTTATAAACCAATATGACCGTAACAGATATGACATAAATTAAAAATAATATAAGTGAATATATTATATCATGGTTTCAATCTTAATAGCTATATTTATTTTCGTAATTTTTAATAACAATCGCTTTTAAACAATATTAAAATTTAATTATATTTTTCAGATAATAATTTTTTTTAAAAATAAAAACCGCTCAACAATTTGAACGGTTTTTATTCAATCTATTTTAATTTAACCCAATTTTATTTATATTAATCATATATCCAATGTTAATTAGATATAGTTAAAGAAGTAAGGCTGTGTTTTTCATATGCGGCGCCGGTAATGCCCGAAACGCCGAGATACAGATACTTACCGTCAATCAGTGATATATTTGCAGGATTATAAGAATGAGTTATCTTAACATCACCTTCACCCGCTATGGCTGACTGCGAATAATATACCTTCCACTCGTTGCCGACAGCCGTATATTTAATTCTGACATAACGAAGAGGGTGTTCAGAAGTAGCATGAAATTCGGTAGTGGTGTTGCCGGGGAGCCATTCGCGATCGGTTTTTGTCATTTTCTGAATATTAAGCGTCGGATCCGTACCAAGAGGCGCCGACTGATCATCCGGATATTTAATACTTATACTGTGCGCCTGAGTGTCAAACCCGCCGTTTAAGTAAGTATCGAAATCTACATAGAAACAATTGTTAATATATGAATTTATCCATTGGGCGGGCGCAAAAGCCTGCAATTCAGAAGGCGTGTATTTGGTCGCCATGAATATGATGCCGTCCGCGCCGCCGCCAGAAGGATTTTCAATTTTAAATGTAAAATCAACGGTAAAGTCTTTAGTCACATCAACTTTGTTTTCGAAGACGGCTATTCCGTTCTTGCCTTCCGCCTCAGGCGTCAACACCATATTATTACCTTCAAAAACTGCGTCTTTTAACAGTAAAACAGGAGTGCCGCGATACCAGGAGGCGGTCGTTGATGCTGTAAAACCGGAATCTTTTAACTTTAAAGTGAATTTATACGCATTCGAAGCGGATAAAACAGGGTTTGGAGTATATGATGTCTGGGGACCGGAAAACCAATTAACAAGATAAGTTCCGCTGCCGATCGGTCCGATGTATTCGATATCCATGCCGCCTGTATCGGTATCCGGCGGATTCGTCCAGTCAATCTTGATATTACCGCCCGAGTCGGATACTATTACATTCGTTACCGGCGACAATCCCACATTGAATGACGGCGGCGCGGGCGTAGTTATGGCGCCTTTCGACGCGGTTATTGTATCGCCGTTTTTAGCCTTCGATATTTTGACATTGCCCGTCCATACGCCGTTTGTGAAATTACCTGTAACAGTAGGCGAAATCTTGTTTGTTGAATTGGTTAAGTTCGCCGTCACCGATTCATAAACGCCATTACCTGAATCATAAACCGTATTTGTGTTATTATTAGCATCCTTCGCAGTAACCGTTATCGAAAAATTAACACCGGTTTTTTGCGCCGCTATAGCAGCTATTTCAAACTTAGCGAGTGAAACGAAAGTAGAGTTATTCGTAACGGCGCGAGCCGCAAAGTTAGATAATTCGAGGCCTTCAGTACATTTAACGCCGCTGGCGCCGCGCGTGTAAGCCAATTTAACCGTGCTCATATCGCTTCCGACGGCTTTTGTCAGCGTAAGTTCGACTATGCTCTTATCGTCGGCGTTAAGCGCAACTGCCGTCACCACATCATCGTAAGACGAACCGAGAGTCGCCGTAAATCCGGCGGGCGCCGCAGGCAACGACGAAGATATGATTTTATTGAATTTAACAAGAATTTTAGTTCCGTCGGCGCTGGTTTGCACGCTCGAAACCGAAGGCGGAATCAACGCGATCGTATTGACGCGCGTTTTCGATACAGCCGCCTGCGCGATGCCGTATTCATTAACGGCGGCTGAGAATATGTCGTAGGATGTGCCGACGCCGAGGTTGGTAAAGTTAATATAAGCGATATTATTGGCGGCCACTTCGACCGTGCCTTTAAGGTTAGACGCTAATTCAACATCGGAGGCGTTTTTACCCGTTATTACCTGCGCTACTGAAGGTTCGGGCGCGTTAGCCGAAAGACATACAGCGTAAATCAAAGCTTTTTTATCGACCGTCGCACTTAAACGTACAGAAGTGTAGCCCGTAGGCTGGCCCTGCGGATAGCCGGAAGCCCAGGCAGGCGGCAGATTATCGATGGTTTTCATCGTAACGACAGCCGGATTTGCCTGTATGGCGCCATATTCATCTTCCGCTACGGCATATATATCGTATTCAACCGCGCTTTCAAGGCCGCTGAATATATGCACGGCTTCCGAATCGGATCTGTCCATAGCGATAACCGCCTTCATGGCGGCATTCAGCGCCGCGCCCGAAGCGTCGATGCCCGCTTTAACCTGCGCCGCCGTGAGAGCGGCAGCGCCCGATTTAAGGCATGCAAGATATACCGAACCCGTCTCATTGTCTTTTACGCTGACTTTAATTTTATTAAAATCCGGAGTTTCGGCTTTCGGATAATCGGCAACCCATATAGGCGCGACATTATTGAGCGTTTTAAGTTTCACTACGGCAGGCTGTGTCTGTAAATTTTCATAGCCGTCTTCCGCTACGGCATAAACCGCATATTCAGTATTGTTATCCAGACCGGCGAAGATATGCGCCAGCGCGCCGCCTTCAACGGTATAATCGAGCGCCGCTTTCATGCCCGCCGCAACGGACGCGCCGAAAGCGTTCTGGCCGGCTTTGACCTGCGCTGCCGTTGGGGCCGCTTCTGACGCTTTAAGACAAATGAGGTAAATTTTGCCGTCTTCGTTTACCGCAAGCGAAACTTTAAGTTTAAAATATTCCGGCGCCGCGATAGCGGGATAACCGGCAACCCATAACGGCGCGATTTTATCCGCAGCGATATATGCTTTAGATTCAGGCGCGCTATTACCTAGCGCGTCGGTATATACGGCCATAACTTCAACCGTGCCGGTTATAGCGACCGGAACACCGCCCGGATTATTAAGATTAAACGAACCGGTAACGGCGTTCCCGTTACCGGGCGCGCCTGTTTCATAAATAATACCGGGCGTCGAAGCGCCGAATACGGGAATAACGCCGTCAAGCGAAGCTTTCGCCGCTATCGTAACGGCGCCGCCATTAGAAAGCGTTACTTTAAGGCTTTCGCCGGCATTTAACATAACGCCAGGACGAAGAGTAAGCGCAGATTTTCCAGATTCGGCAATTACGCCGGCCTTAGCGTCCGCGCCGCCGTCGCCCGCAAGCAGCATTTTAACCGGCGTATTCAATTTTGGAACCGCCGCATTGTAAAATTCGGACGCGGCGCCTATATTGCCGTTTGAATCGCCGAACGCCGCGCAAACTTTATCGCCCGGCAAAACTTTTAACGCGAATTCGTTATCGCCTGAAATAAGCGCCGGCCCGACATCTTTCCAGATATTTCCGCCGTCGGTCGAAACTAATGGCACTAACCCGGACGCTTTACCCGACGGGTTTTTAAATGTAATTTTGCCGCCGGCCGCGTCAACGAAGAAATCGCCGTCGGCGATCATATTATTGCGCGGTTTCATGACCGGCTTCGATTTGGCCGTAAGCCATGTGTTCCCGCCTGGTTCGGCATAATACAACTCCACTTCATTTGACGCGCCCGGCTCATAAGCGAACACATTGTCTTCCGCGCCCGCGCTTATCTTTCCGGCTTCCGCGCCGTTGATATAAACGGTATAGCCGTCGAGCGCGCCGCCGTTATTATTGACCGCGACTTTCTTAAGCGCGGCGTTTACCGTAAAATCGCCTGCGACGGCACCCGTTAAACGATTCGCCGCTTCTTTTAAGATATAATCATTCGAAGCAAACGATACATTGCCCGTCTTCCATTCAAGTAAAGCGACGCGCACGCCGTTTCCGGCCTGGATATATTCATTCATCGGAAGAATGTTAATGCCCATATCACTCACGGCCTCGGTCGAATTCCAGCCCGCGCCGCCGTCGGTCGAATAAAAAATATTAAACCCGGTCAGCGAGCCGTCGGAATTATCGACCGATATCTTTTTAGCGTGGCCTTCTATTTTATAAGTTCCCCCGCCCGAAATAGCGTTTACGGGAGCGGCGGCGGGCGCCGCGCCTGATTTTTGCGTCAGCGAAAAATTACCCTTTTTATCGCGGACCGCCATTTTTATTTTACTCGCCGCGTTCATCGTGATATCAAAATTCTGCCCGATTCCGGCGCTGATAGTTCCGAGCGTCCGCCACGACGCGCCGTCGTCAACCGATATATATATGGAAAATCCGTCGCGCGCGCCGTCGAAGTTAGTTATTGCAACCTGGCCAAGCAGCGCCTTTATGCTGAAATTGCCGAAACCTTCGGCAAGGTTTTCAGGCGCGCCATAAACAAAAACTTTAGAAGCCTGGCTGACGCTCTTATCTTTATAACTGAACGCGACCGATAAAATATCGCCGGCCGCAGACTGCCAGGGCAGTTTATACGATACCGTAGGGCCGGCCGAATATTCTACGCCGCTCGATGCCGCCGGTGAAAGAAGTTCAGCTTCGCCTGAATTAAGCGCCGCGATTATCGAAATATCTGAGATGAACCCGCCTGAATTATTAAAAATCAATTCATTGGAACGGCCGTCATATATAAAATTACCGGCCTCAGGCAATGACGAATTAAACGGCGCGGATTTTACCGCTACGCCGCGCGCGGGCTGAACGTAAATATCGTCATCGGTATAATCAGGCGTTCCATTATTCGACGATAAATAATAACTGATATATTCGCCGGCGTTCCATGCCGACCTTACATGCAGTGGTATTACAAATTTACCGGTATCATCCGGCATTATCGGTTCTAAAAAACCTTCGGTAAGCAAAACGCCCGCCGATTCATTCGCCCCGGTATAAACGTGCACGGAAACGGCGTTGTCATTAAACATCAGCAGCCGTGCCCTTTCTTCAATACCGAACGGCGCGCTCATAACTATCGCGCCCAGCGAAGCGTCGAACGCCCAGCGGTTCGGAGTATTCTCCTCATCCATGCCGTAAACCGGCGGCTTAAAAATTATGCCGAGTTTCACTATTGTGGAATCATCGCCTTTGCGTCTCACATAAATTTCACTGCCATGGCTCACTCCGCTAAGATCCACTTCAGCGTCAGCGCCGGAATACCATATCCATTGTTCATCCGGAATTCCGCCGTTAAGACAGTATTCCATATCCAGCGGAACGGCCGATAAATAAAGCTTGCCGGCGCCGTCTTTAAGCGATATAGTATATAACCCGGCCGCGCCGCCGCCTTTTTTTATAATCAACTGTTCGCCTTCGTTTATATCTTTTTTAGTCAGCGGTGAGCTTATAGAATTGCCGGCAAGATCGGTAAATGTTATCATAAAATCGAAATCAACGGCGAATTCGCTGCCGTCGAGATAACGCGCTATCGTCCAGTTGCGATCGTCGGTATTGCGAATAGTAACGGGTTTTCCCATCATAGACGCCGTTACGTTTTTAACCGCTTCGTCGGTTACAAGCGAAATCACTATCCTGTCGCCGAGTTCGGCTACCGACGGGCCCGACGCGTTAGACGAAGCGGCCGATAATTTTACTCGCCGCGGCGCGATCGTATCTTTTTTCACCCGCACGCTTAATTCGCCCTTCGATTCGCCGTTCGCGCCGGCCGCTTTTATTTTAATTTCATTCGTTTCACCCTCGACTAATTTTGATATATCAACCGGTAAAACCGCCATATTATTAACCGCATTAACCGACGAAACGCCGTCTAAGACGTTATTTCCGGAAACGGCGGCCGTAATATGCCAGCCCGGCGCCGCCGCGACGATAATATCGAAGTCGGAATTAACGGCCGTGCCGCCGCGCTTCGGCTCTATTTCAAACATCGCCAGAGGCGGATCAGTGGATACTTCGCCCGTTATTTCAAACGAAGCATTGGAAATATCGGAATCGGCCATGCCGTCTTTAAACGCTATAGCATTAACTACCGAGCTTTTATTAAGCATGAACGACGATGAATAAAACTCGCCGGTTGAAAATGAAGGAAGCCTGCCGTCAAGAGTAAATTTGATCAAAGCGCCCGGCGTGGCGCATGAAATAGACACCGCCTGCGGCTTATCGTAAACGCCGCCGGCCGGCCTTATAACGGGCGCGGCAACCTGCTCGCGCGGCGAATTATCTATGTCGTAATACGCCGTCGTAACCGAAGAATCGGCCATGTTATCCGCGAAAGCGGCCGCGTTGAGCTCCGCGCTTTCTTTTATCGATACCGGCGCGGAATAGAGAATCCCGCTCGTTTTTTTAGGCGCGCTCCCATCGAGAGTATAGCGGATAAATGCGCCCGGCGTGTCCGTGGTTATAGTTACGGTTTGTGCGCGGTTATACGAACCGCCCGCTATATCAAAACGCGGCGCCGATACTTTCGGCGGCGGCGTCATAATACGGTATGAGGCCGTCATAACCGAAGACTGCGAACCGTTTAAAACCGCGACGGCATTTATTACCATATTCGAATTCACTAAAATTCTATCCTGATAGATCGTTCCGACGCTCGCTGAAGGCGTCGTACCATCGGTCGTATATCTGATGAAGGCGCCCGGCGTTTTAGTAACGAGCCCGACTTTAACGGCCTCATCATAACTTCCGGCGGGCGGCCCCGCGACAGGAGCAGCTGCGGCGGCGGGTTTCAGTATAACCACCTTCGAAGAGTCCGTAGTCACGACGATGATGCCGCTCGATGTCTTCCCGTTCACGCCGATAACCGGTTCGATCGAAAAGCTGAAAACCTTATCGGCCTCTTCTACATCGACGCGGGCTGCATATTCGGAATCGGATATTTTATAAACCGCCGCTTTACGGCCGAATATATAAACTATGGGTTCTGATGCGAGCGCCTTATCGCTATTAATTGACAATGTAACGGTTTCACCGGCGGCGGCGGCCGAAGGCGAAACCGAAACCGATGTAAGACGCGGCGGATTCAAATCAACCGGCGCCGAAGTCATTTTTGAAAAAACTTTATTTATGACCGCGGAAGTTGAACGGGAGTCGATAATCGTTCCGCCGATATTAATCGAAGTGGTTATATTCGGAACGCTTTTAACGATATCATAGTTTTTAACGCAATTAGTAAAGCAGTCAAGCGTGCCGCCGATAAAGCTCGTTTTCGACTTAAGCAGCGATGCAAGGGTTTTTTGATTATCTTTAGATACGCTGTTCGAATTAAAAACTTTATTTACCGTCGTAACCGCGTTCGAAAACTGATTAATGCTCGATGAATCTTTGAACCATGAGCTGACAACTTTATTGACGGTCGAAATATTCGTCACCGCCGGATCTTTTGAAGAAAATACTTTATTACTTGAAGATTGCGAACTAAAAATCTTTTTAACGGCCGATGAAAAGAAATTAATATTCGAACTCATATTATTTTCGATATTAGCCATCGAAAGAACCGTTGTCTGACTGTTTATTTCGAAATCTTTAATCGTCAGCATGCCAGAGCCGTAATTAATAATGCGCGAAACTCCGCCGGCAGCGGGAGAAGCCGCCGCGGCTGGATCGGAAGCAAAAAAAGATTTGTCAGGCAGGCATCCGAGAGGCGCTAAAAGCATCGCTATGCCGTTATTTTTATCGACAATCGCCAGCGTGGCGTCCGGCGTATTATCATTGACGGGAATATTAATGCTGTAATTCAACTTGCCGTCCGCGGCGTTTATTTTATCTGAACTCGCGATTACCGCGCCCGAATTAAGCAGGCGGCCGAAATCGCCGGAACTCTGATACGACGGCGCATAAGCGGGACCGCTCATTAAAGAGGCGGACGCCCCGCCCGCAATCGACCTGCGAAAATCCATATAGGCTTTATTTTCGAGAACGACAACCGAAAGTTGCGATAAATCGGCCGAACCCGCGCGCGAAGCGCCGGGCGCCGAAAGCGATGAAGCATCGAGGCCGAGCGAAACAGGATCTATTTCGCCTTCTAGCGTTATAGACGGGCCTGACGCGGACGCGCCGCCGGGTGACGGCACCGAATCGCCGCCCCCGCCTCCGCCGCAGCCGGTAAAATTAAAGACTAAAACGGAAACAATCACCAGAACTATTATATATTTTAACGCGCTTAACGAATTATGCGCCGAATTATATATTTTTTTATTCATAAAATTAACCCCCTTTTTAAAGTAAAGAAATACAATTAACTGCTAATATTTAACCGCCAGTTCTCTGAAATACGGTCAGTTTATTAAGGGTTAATTTTAATAATATACCAGGAGCGATAGGGAAGTAGCATTTCAAATTCATTTAAATCATAAACATATTTACCAAAACCGCCGGCATAAATTGAGCCATCCGTATCCACTGCCATGCTCATAACCGTATCAGTGAATAAAACGCCAACCGAACTCCATTCACTTCCATTCCACTTAGCAATTTTTCCCAGAGTGCCATATTTTTGTATATTTTTATCAGCATCCGCCGGAGGGGCCACGCCGTTTAAATTTTTGAAACTTCCCGACGCATATAAGACGCCCTTCGAATCGATGGCGATATCATAAACCCAGTGATCAAAACCTGAACCGAGCGCTTCCCAGGACGAGCCGTTCCATTTAGCTATATAATTAACATCAACGCCTCCCGCTTTCTTAAACCAGCCGCCGGCATATAAATTACCGGCATTATCACATTTTAAAGCCACAACGCGTTCATCCATGCCCGTGCCAAGCGTATTCCATTTCGTGCCGTCCCAGTTAGCTATGTATTTGCCGTTATCGCTATAAGCGGCATAATTAAAAGCGCCGCCGATATAAACATTATCATTTTTATCGATCGCTACGCTATAAACCACGTTACCGCCAACTTTATAAGGAGAAGTGGTGCCTTTACTAACCGCGCCTTCGCCGACGGCCGACCATTTTGCGCCATCCCACTTAGCAAAATAATTAACGGCTATACAATCGCCATTACTCTGCTCGGCAAGATTAAAATAACCGCCGACATAAACATTATCTTTCGAATCACAGGCAATAGCATCAGGATAACAAGTAGTATTATAACGTTGTATGCCCGCTTTATTTTTGTCGTCCATTCCGATACCTTTACCGAGCGCCGACCATTTTGCGCCGTCCCATTTAGCTATACCGTTGACTTTAACCCCTCCGATTTCAGTAAAATAGCCGCCGGCGTATATATTGCCTTTTGAATCCGCCGCTAAAGCAGTAATGTTGGCATAATTAGTTACGCCGGTGCCGAGCCCGGACCAGCTCTGGCCATCCCATTTAGCGATCCTGTTTATCACGGTGCCAACATTGCTATTTATCTCATTATCGTTTATAACTTCGAGTGCGGCTTTAGTAAAAGAGCCGCCGGCATATATATTGCCGCGCCCGTCGCTTATAACTTTATAAACGGTGTTATTAAATCCGCCGCCGCCGACGCGCTCAAAATTTTTCGCTTTTTTCAGCGAAATTTTTAACAGCGCGGGCTCTTTCTGATTAATAGAAAATGAACGAACTACGATGAACACCGAATATTCAGCGTTTGCCGGCAGATTTTTGATAGTAAACGAAAGCTCGGTATCGGTATAGATAGCTTTTATGCCGGACGCCGTGAGCGTTACACCCTCGATCGCTCCATTTACAACATTTTCCGAAGGAACGCTTTCAAGTCCGGCGGATGCGGGCACGACGATATAATAAGCCGTGCCGTAGCGGTTTACTTTAAGCGATAATTTAACCGAAGTATCAGAATCTTTTTCAATTTTTGGATATCCAGGGCTCCATGCCGCGCTTGAACTTATTATCGTAAACGGTTCGGCGCATGCGGCCGTAGCGCGGTTACCAACTTTATCGACGACGCTTACGCTGATTTTCCCCGTAGATATATCAAGCGATGGTATCAGCCAGTTATAGGAACCGGTATTTTCGAGACCCGCTTCTACGGTCGCCCAGCTCAATCCGTTATAAAACGATATTGTAACAGGCTTTTCAGGCATTCCGTTAGAATCGGAGGCCGACCATTTAATCATTATTCTATAACCGCCGTTCATTTTATATCCTCCGAAGTCGTTCCGCAACTTGACGACCGGCGGCGTGGTATCTATTACAAAAGTATTGCCGTCAACTATATCGATCGCCGTGCCTTTTTCATCTATAAGCCCGACGAACGCGTCGCCATCCATAAAATCAGAACCATTATTATCGTTTATTACATAATCATAATACCAGGTTTTTTTGTCAGCGCCGGGTTCCATCCACTTTTGCTGAACATCGGCTTTGCCCGGCTGGTCTATCGATATTCGCGGGCCTTTGGCGCCTTCATAATCTTCGTTGAACGAAGCCGTGATACGCATTTTTCCGGCGCCGGCCGGGTTCGCGCTAAATGAAAGTTTAGCGTAGTTAGGTATCTTCGTTCCAACCAGGAATGTTTGATTATTCGGGCGTTTTGAAATATTGCCCGCCGGATCGGTTACGGAAGAAAGCACGACCACCGCGCGTCCGTCTGCGAATTCGCCGGATTCTCCGGTTTTAACGAAATAATCATAAGTCCACAAGGAATTTGTCGCGCCGGGGCTCATCGCCGTATCGGTGAGTTCATAAGAGCCCTGCTGGAATATCGATATATACGGAATATAGCCTTCGGCGAGCGGTTCGGAATATTCGGCCGTTATAGTTAGTTTGCCCGGCCGCGCGGGATTAGCGCTATATGAAAGCCAGACGCCTGGCTGTCTGGTATCGATGGTAAAATGCCTGTTCGACGGCTGGCTGAAAATTTTTCCGAATTCGTCCGCTACCTGCGAGATTGAAACCGTCACATCGCCGTCAATATATTCACAGCCATTATCAGGTTTTATAGAATACTCATAAGTCCACACCCGACGGTTATTTGAAGGCGACATCTTCTGATCTCTGATATATTCAAGACCGGAAGTAATTATATTAATCCCTGGAGTAACGCCGTTTTTAACGTCCTTTGAAAATACCGCCGTTATAATAAGTTTGCCTTCTCTGAATATATTCGAATCAGTCTGGTTTTCGTTGCCTCTGAGCAGCTGCTTGCCTCTATAGATTTCACTGCCATCGGCCGCGCGCCGCGGGACCGTCGGTACGAACGCATAAGAAAGCGATACGGCCGGCGAGGATGTATTAATCGTAAACGACGCGTTAGTAGGCTGCTGAGCGGCATTGCCGGCGGGATCGGACACTTCTGAAAGGCTTACCGATGCGATGCCGTCGATATATTTAGAGCCGTCGAATGCATTGACGTAATAGTCGTAATACCAGACGGCCGGAGCGGATTTATCGCGCGTCATCGCGGCGTTTTTAATATCTTCGGAACCCGGCTGGTCTATGCTGATTTTAACGGCGCTGCCGTCCGCTGGCAATTCCGAATACGAGGCCGTTATGCGCATAACGCCTTCTCCGGCGGGATTGGCGCTATATGAAAGCGACACGGAAGGCCGCGTGGTATCGATTATAAACGATACGCTCGATTTAGCGGAAAGCCCGCCTTTTTGGGCCGCGGCGGATACCTCGATAATATAACTGCCGTCTTCGCTCACAGATGCGCCTTTTTCAAAAGCGGCCGGAGCGCTTCCAAACTTAGTGAGCGTCGCGCTCGTCGTAACGCCATCAGTTTCGTTCCATGAAAGCGTAACGGGTTTATTATAATAAGCACCGTTCACCGCGCCCGTTATCTTCGGCGCGGCCGGACCGGTTTCAGTTTTAACGCCTTCTTTAGTAAAAGTAATCGACGCTTTACTCGTAAGCGGATTCGAATATTCGAATGAATTGTTATAAACTGCCGTAGCGGTTATTTCAAGCGTATATTCACCGTCTTCTTTTATGATCGAATTTTTCGAATAATCGGCCGGCTGGCCGCCTTTTTTGGATAATTTAGCCGAGTACGAAGCGGCGGGGTCTTCGCTCCATGTAACGTAAACGCCATCTTCCTTCGTAAGCACCGACAGCGCGGGCGACTGCGGCGCGGCGGTATTGACCATAAATGAAATATCAGTTATATTGGTAAGGCCGTTCGCCGCGCGCGCCGTTACTACGAGCCGGTTCAGGCCGTTATACGATATCGGCGTGCCTTTTATATACTCGACGGGGCCGTTTTGACCGGCGGCATATAAAAACGCTTTAATAACCGCGCCGCGCTGGTCTTCCCAGCTCGCCGAAACCGGCGCCGTATATCCGCGTTTTGAAGCGACGCCGGTAACTACGGGCTTCGCCGGAGCGTCGGCGTTGATCGTAAAATTAAGAACCGAAGCGGATTTTAAGCCGTTCGATTTCTTTTGCGCGTTGAGCTCTACACGATAGGAACCGTTCGCTGTGATAAGCGCGCCGTTTGAAAGCTGCTGCGGATTGCCATTATCTTTTATAACAAACGCCTTCGTCGTTACGCCTAAAATTTCAGTCCATGAAATTTTAACGCCTTCAGAAACCGTGATGCCTTCTTCAGCGCCGCTTATTACAGGCGACGCCGGAGGCGTCTGGTCGATAGTAAAATTAATTTCAGTTTTCGAATCGAGGTTATTCGACATTTTAACGGCCTGCACAATAAGCCTGTAGCGGCCGTCTTCGTTTATCGGATAACCGTTGCCGTAATTAAGCGGCGTCTGTTCGTCGTCTTTATAAAGATGCGACGAATAGAAAACTCCGGGCGCTTCCTTCCATGACGCTTTTACGCCCGCCGCGTAAACCGCTTCGGCTTTAACGCCTTCGACCGCCGGCATATCAGGCGGCAGAGTATCTATCGTAAACGATAATTTAGAGCGGTTGGTAAGGCCGTTGGATTTCTTTTCAGCCTTCACTTCAAGCGAGTATTTGCCGTTTTTAGATATTAACGAGCCGTTTTTAAATTCAACGGGATTGCCGCCGTCTTTTTCGAGCAATGCGTAATAAGCGACGCCGTCTTCTTCAGGCCATGAAAGCGTTACGGCCTTCGCGCTTACCGCGCCTTCGAGCGCGCCCGATACTTTCGGAGCGAGCGGGCCGGAATAAAATCCGTCGGCCATACGACTGAAACGCATCGTCGATTTAGTAGAAAGACCGTTTAAAAGTTTTTTCGCGGTTACTTCGATTACATATTTACCTTCTTCGGATATTTCGGCGTTTTTATCATAAGCCGCAGGCGCGCCGCCGTTTTTAGCGAGCGTAGCCGTGGTAGAGCATCCCTGCTGCTCGTTCCAGCTTACCACCGTCGGGCCGTTAAGCGGCGATTTTTCAACGATAGTTCCGCCGTAAGAAGGAGCGTTTTGCCCTTCGGCCGTTTTATTGATCAGGTCTATCAAAGGAGCCGCAGGCGAAGTTTTATCGATTATGAAAACCGCCGTGGTCGAGCTCGAAAATCCGTTCTGCTTTACCGCTGAAAGCGTGAATTCATAACTTCCGTCGTCAATAACGGCTGTACCCTTCGAATATTCGCCGGTCGCGTCATTATCGCGCTTTATTTCGGCTTTATAATTTATACCGGATAATTCAGGCCAGTAAATAATCACCGGCGCCGAATAAACCGCGCCGTTAGTAAACCCGGCGAATTCAGGGACTTCAGGCGCCTTGCGGTCTATCGTAAAGCCTATGGTTTTAGAATTCGAAACGCCGCTTATATCGTTTTTGACGGTTAATTTCAGCGTATAATAGCCTTCTTCTGAAATTTTTTCGCCTTTTTTATAAACCGTTTCTTTAGAACCGTCGCGGGTATAAACGGCCGACGACGAAATGCCGGCTTCGTCCTGCCATGATGCGATTATATCTTCCGACGTATAAACGCCGTCTTTAACGCCGGTAATTTCAGGCACAGCCGGGACCGAGCGGTCTATTTTAAATTTAATCGACGCGCTCGACGATCTGCCGTTAGATTTATTGGTCGCGGTCACTTCAAGATAATACGAACCTTCGAGGGTTATCGGTGAACCCGATTCATAAAACAGAGTTGTTTTTTCATCTTTAAACAATTTAGCGAGATAATTAACGCCTTCTGACTTTTCCCATGTAATGGTAACATTTTCAGAAGTAACGGCGTTATTGTCTATGCCCTTTAATACAGGCGCGGCAGGTTCGTTCTGATCGAGCGTAAATTTAACTCTCGAAACGGCTTTAAGCCCGTTATATTTCTTTTACGCCGTCACTTCGAGTATATACTCGCCGTTTTCAATTATAGACGAATTTTTCTCATAAGGCGATTCTATATAACTCTGCGTGCTGGTCGTAGTAATTGCCTGCACTGAATTTTGAGACTGCTGCTTGAAATACTCTTCAAGCCGGCTTACAAAAAGTTTATTTCGCTTAAGTGTCGGGGATATATTTTCATCAAAAAACGAAAGGAATTCATCATTCCGGCCACGCATGATCATATCATAAAAATACCAGTCATTATTAGTCAACTGGAGCCTGTATATAGCCTCCAGAATATCATCATTCTGGCCATTGCCGCTCTGCTCCGTCTTAGTCTGAACGGTTGTTACTGATCCTGATTTAGTAATGCGCGCCGTGGTTTCGCAGCCGTCCTGGTCGTTCCACGACAATTTCAACTCGCCGCCGGCGGTCTCGCCGTTTTTAACGCCGCTTATAACCGGCGCGGCTGGCGATTTTTTATCTATGGTAAACGATATAACGCGCTTAGAAGATAATCCTGATTTAGGCTCTTTAGCTTCGAGTTCAAATGTGTACGAGCCGTCTTCGGTTATCGCAGTTCCTTTTTTATAATCCGCGAACTCGCCGCCGTCTTTTTTAACGCGGCCGCCGGTAATAACGCTCGTTAAATCCTGCCAGTTAAGTGAAACGTCAAATCCCGTAACGGCCCCGTCTTCGACGCCGCGCACCTGCGGAGCTTCCGGCGCCACGAGTATCTGCATGGCTTCGCGGTTAAACGACACGGACGCTTTAGTTTCAAGCCCGTTAGCGGAGCGTTTGGCGGTAACCGTTACTATATAATTGCCTTTTTCCGATACCGCGCTGCCTTTGGCATAATTAGACTCCGCGCCGCCGTCTTTTGAAATTTTAGCCGTATAAACGACGCCTTCGGCTTCTGACCAGCTCACATAAGATTTGCCGTCTTCATCTTTTACGGATACGATCGGAACTTCAGGCGCGTTCATATCGATTATAAATGAAAGTTTTGAAGAAGACGAAAGCCCGTTCGTTTTTAACGCTTTAACCGTAAGAATATAACTTCCGTTTTCAGCCACGGTGGAGTTTTTTGAATAAGGTTCGGGACTTCCGCCGTTTTTAGAAAGGCCGGCGCTGTATTTAATATCTGAAACTTCCTGCCATGAAAGTTTAACCGCGACGGCGGACACCGCGCCTTCGGTTATGCCCGTTATGACCGGCGCGGCTGGCGCATCGGTGTTAACTGTAAAATTAACCTTTTTAGATGCGCTGACGCCGGTCGAATTTTTCTTAGCGCTCAATTCGAGTACATAAGAACCGGATTCGCTTACCGGCGTGCCTTTTTTAAATTCAACGCCAGCCGCGCCGTTTTTATACAACTTTGCGCCAAGCGTCACGCCTTCGATTTCATCCCAGGAAGGCTTAACTTCATAACCGTATATTCCATTTTCAGATACGCCCGTTATTTCAGGCAATTCCGGCTGGCGCGAATCTATCGTAAAATTAACCGATGATTCCGAAGTCAATAAATTACGGATGTTTTTAACGCTCACTTCGAGAGTGTAGGCGCCTTCTTCGCTCAATTCATAATTTTTAGCGTATTCAATTTTTAACCCGCCGTTTTTAACAAGACGCGCGCTCGATTCGCACCACTGTTGATCGTTCCAGAAAAGTTTAACGGGGCCCGCCGTCACGGCGCCTTTTACAACGCCGGTTATAAGCGGCGCTGAAGGCGCGGTTTTATCGATAACGAATTTAACCGCCGAACTGTTCGACAGGCCTGTGCTGTTTTTAACGGCCTCGACCGTAAGGCTGTACTCGCCTTCTTCTTCAATTACCGTATCTTTTGTATAGTAAGCCTCATTGCCGCCTGTTTTAATTAATTTAGCGCGGGTGGTAACGCCTTCCTGCTCGTTCCAGCTAATCTGGACTTTACCGGCGGTATATGCGCCGTCGATTATGCCGCTTATTGCCGGCGCGGCGGGTTTCGCCTTATTTATCGTAAATTTTACGAGCGTTTTAGCCGTGCTGTTATTTAACGCGCGTGTCGCGCTTACTTCAAGAGAGTATTCACCGTCTTCAGTTATGACCGCGCCGTTTTGCAGTGCAGACGGAACGCCGCCGTTTTTAGAAATATAGCTCTGCAGCGATACTCCCGTACTGTCGCCGGCCGCTTCCCATTTAATCGTAACGTCATACGGCGTTATCGCGCCGTTTTCTACGCCGGAAACTACGGGCGGCGCAGGCGCTTCACGATCGATAGTAAACGATACGCTTTCTTTTGAAGTCTTCTGATTGGCGAGTTTCAGCGCCGTCACTTCTACAAGATATTTACCGCTCACGCTTATCATCGTGCCGCGGCCGTATCCGACCGCCGTGCCGCCGTTCTTACTTATAACGGCTGAATAAACTACACCGGCTTCCTCGCGCCACGACAGAACTACGTCGCGCGTTATCTGATCGCGCTTAGATTGAATATAACTATCTATCCATGCCTGATTTTCTTCCCGCATGTGAATATGATCAAAAATTATGCGCCTGCGTATATATGACAGATCAAGCTCGTCGTCAAGACCGGTTATTACAGGTTTTGCCGGAAGCGCCGAGTCTATTTTAAAACTGACCGCCGCCTTATTTTTAAGCCCGTTAAGCGCTTTTTCAGCGATTACTTCGAGAATATAAGAGCCGTCCCGGGTAATTTGCGTATTTTTTTCGTAAAGAGACGCATCGCCGCCGTCTTTTTTAAGCAGCGCATAATATGAAACGCCCGAAACGCTTTCCCATGAAGCGAATACGGCATCGCTGTAATAACCGCCGTTATTAACACCGGTAATGACAGGATAATCCGGGCCGGCGTCAAATCCGGCGGGCGTTCTGTTAAAATAAAGAACGGCCGTAGATGAAAGCCCGTTGCGTTCTTTCAGCGCGGTTATAACGAGACTGAACTTCGACGCCTGCTCGTCGTCTATCTTGATAACCGAGCCTTTTTCATAGTCGAATTCCTTCGATGAAGATACTTTTATCTTCGCGCTTATCTTAACGCCTTCTACTTCAGGCCATTCAAGGGCCGATTGGCCGTTTCCCTTATCTACATACTTAACTTCAGGCACGCGGGGCGCCGTATTATCTATTTCAAAACCGACCGCGCTGTCCTTTACAAGTCCGTTTTTCTTCCCGGCCGTTACTTTAACGCTGTATTTACCATTAGCAGCTACAGGCGAGCCTTTTACATAAGCGTAAGACCGGCCGCCTTCAGGCGTTACAACCGCGCTGTATTCATAATCTTCACGCGCTTCCCACGATACATATACCACGCCCGCGTTCACGGAACCGTCTTTCACGCCGCTTATTACGGGCGCTTCAGGATATACGCTATCGACGCTGAATTTTATAGTTTTTTTGTTGGATACGCCCGTAACATTATTTTTAACAGTGAGCGTTAAGCTATAAGAACCATCGCCTTCTATGAACGAGCCTTTTAAATATTCCGACGCCGTACCGCCGTTTTTCGAAATTAATGCGGTAACGCTTTCGCCGTCTTTTTCTTCCCAGGCGATGCGCGGCCCTGAAGCTAAAATATCGCCGTCTTTTACGCCGGTTATAACCGGCACTTCAGGAACGGTCTTATCTATGGTAAATGAAAGCGACGACATATTCGAAAGCCCGTTAGATATCTTTTTCGCCGTTACTTCAATAACATAGGCGCCTTCCTCGCTTACTTCGGAATCTTTATTAAATATCATAGCGGCGCCCTGGTTTTTATATAGTTTCGCAAAATATTCGACGCCGTTTACTTCCTGCCATGAAAGATTAACCGACTTCGCCGTTACCGTCTTATTTTCAACGCCGCTTATTACGGGCGCATCGGGTTTTTCTTTGTCTATAGTGAAAGATACTTTCGATACAGTTACCATCAAATTGCCGGTTTTTTTAGCGTAAACTTCTAATGTATAAACGCCTTCGTCTTTTATAGCGGAATTTTTTTCGTATTCAACGCTGTCCATCAATGACAGCGAAGAAGTATTTTTAAATAATTTCGCCGTAGTTTCGACTCCGGCCTGTTCGTTCCAGCTCACTTTAACTTCAGACGCGGTTATCGCGCCTTCAGTTATACCGCTAATTACGGGCGCGGGCGGGGCTGTTTTATCGATAGTGAATGTTACGAAACTTTTCGAAGTCAGTCTGGTAAACGAATCTACCGCTTCCACTTCCACGATATAAACGCCTTCTTCATTTACCGGCGCGCCTTTTTCATAAGACGCGGCGTTACCGCCGTTTTTCTTAATAGAAGCCTTCGTGGTAGTGCCGTCGGCGGTTACCCATTCAATTTTTACGCTCTTTCCGACCACGGCATTATTTTCGACGCCTATGATTTCAACTGCGCGCGGACCGACGACAAGATCGGTGAATAATCTGTTGAAATTAGCCTTAGCTATCGCTATAACGCCGTTATCGACGCGGCGCGCGGTGAGCGTAAGCGCGTATGCGCCTTTTTCATTAACAGGCGTTTTCATTATATAATCGACGGGCTCACCGCCGTCTTTTGCCAATTTAGCCGAATACGATACGCCGGGCTGTTCTTCCCACGAAACAACCGAAGCGCCGCCTTCGTCGGCGACCGTTATAAACGGCGTATCAGGGGCATCTTTATCGATTTTAAATTTTATGATTTTTGATTTTTTTAATCCGTTCGGTTTAATTGCCGTTACGGTAACCGTATAAGAACCGGGCAATGATATTACGCTGTTTTTAAGATATCTTTCAGCCCGGCCGCCGTTTTTTGAAATTTCGGCGCGATAAACGATTTTATTCTTAGCGTTCGGGCCGTATAAAGGCGCGCCGAAATCACTTTCATCCCAGGCGATTCTTACTTCCGATGAAGTAAGCGCGCCGTCTTCTATACCTGAAACCACAGGCGCTAAAGGCTCACTCTTATCAACGACGAATGAAATCGAACGGCTGTTTAGAGTGCCGGTATCGTTTTTCTTAGCCTTTAGCGTCAAAACATAATTTCCGTCTTCACCGATCGGCGTTTTCTTGATGTATAAAGACGCTTCGCCGCTGTTTTTGCTTAATTCAGCCGTAAGCGTTACGCCTTCTATATCGTCCCAGCCGGCCGCGACTTCAGATGCGTTCTGGCTGTTATCGGCAATACCGCTTATATAGGGAACTTCGGGTACGCTCGAATCGATTTTAAATGGAAGTTTTTCAACTGCCGAAAGCCCGTTTTTCTCGTTCACCGAAGTTACTTCAAGCGCGTACGAACCATTCTCGGTTATTTCATAGCCTTTAGCGTAATCAGCTTTAAGGCCGCCTTCTTTTATAAGCTTCGCCGTCGTTTTAGTCCACAGGGCATCCTGCCAGTAAAATATAACCGGCCGGGCCGATATTTCATCGGTGCCTATGCCTATTACGGCCGGAACTACGGGCGGCGTACGGTCGATCACGAAAGCCGCCGAAGCGCGATTGGTCGTATTATTAGCCGTTTTTCTGACCAGCACTTCGAGAGTATATGCGCCTTCAACGCTTAATATCGAATTTTTTAAATATTGCGACGCTTCATTATTAAATATTATCTGCGCAGAAGATGAAACGCCTTCCTGCTCGTTCCATGTGAGCGAAACTTCATAAGGCGTTATGGCGCCGTCTTTTACGCCCGAAATAACGGGCGGCGCGGGCGCGGCGTTATCGTTGCGAATCTCATAAAACGCCGTTACCACTTCGGAATCGAGCATTTTATCTTTAACGGCGACCGCTTTGAATTGGACCGAACGGTTTATAGTAATCGGGCCGGAATATATTTCGCCGTTTTCAGCGCCGGGCGTTGTGCCGTCGGTGGTATATATAATTTTTGCATCTTTAACCTGAGTAATAATTTTTACCTTGAATTCGTTATATGAAGTGTATTTGCCCTCCTGCGGCGAAAAAACCGGCGCGGCAACTTCTTCGAGCACCGGCCCGACTATGTTTACATCAAAAAATCCGGACGCCGCGGCCGAATCATTCATACCTTCTTTTATAACTACGGCTTTAACGGTTACCGGTTCCATAATAACGAGCGGCTCGCTATAAACAAAACCGTTGTTATACGACGGCGCGCTGCCGTCAAGCGTATATTTGATAAGCGCGCCTTCTACGGCGCTTACTATAGCGACGCTCTGCTTAGAAATAAACGCTCCGGGAGCAGGATTAAATACTGGCGCGGGAGCAGTTTCCGAAGCTATATTTACGTCGTAAAACGCCGCCGTAACCGCGGAATCAAGCATGCCGGCCTTGAACGCGGCCGCTTTCAGAGACATACGTTTATCGATAGCGATCGCGCCCGAATAAAGCGCGCCGTTTGTTTGCGTCGGCAGCGTGCCGTCGGTAGTATATTTTATCGACGCGCCCGCCGTGGCGCAGCTTATCGCAACGCTCTGCGCGCGCGAAAACGATCCGCCCGCGAAGCTGAATACCGGAGCTTCAACCCGCGGCTTCGGTATGCTTATTAAATAAGGCGCGTTATTTACTATCGAAGATATGCCGTTAAATACGGCCACGGCCTTAATCGTCGTATCAGAAGCGAGCGTGACCGGCGATTCGTAACGCGTACCGTAAGACGGCGACGGCTCGCCGCCGTCGAGCGTGTAATAAATTTCGCAGCCGGGAGTTTTTGAGTAGATTGAAACTATCTTCGCGCTTTTATAAATGCCGGCTGGCGGATCGAATACAGGCGGCTGGACCGTAGTTACGCCTTCTTCTACCTTCGGTTTCGCGCCATCGGTCACTTCGGTTACATCGACGCCTTTCCTGCCGTTTTCACCCACTAAATTGCCTATCTTGAAAGTGACTTCCTTCGGGTCGGAGCCGAGAACGCTGGTTACCGCTTTATAAGTATTCGTATCAACCCGGACCGCTTCGACGGTCCTGTTGTTAATAACTACAACCGGAGGAACTATCAAAAGCCGGCTGGTAGTAAACGATAACTGGAGTTCATCGCCGATTCTCACCGTTTTCGGAGTTAAAACCACGCTTGTAACCGATGGCGGCTCGTTATCGGATGCGCCGCCTATATTGTCCGCGCCGCCGTCTATTACGGCTACCGTCGAGCGCCCGTCTATGCGTGTGCCGTTTAAATCTATGCTGGTCGTTATTCCAAGCTCTACGGCATTTTGCTGGACTTTTAAATTTTTAAGGGTTAATACATAATCGGAAATAACGCCCGCCGCGCTCGGCACGACTAATTTCTCGCGCGTATTTTCGAATACGGCGCTTTTTTCCGCCGCGCTCATTTCGTTGGTAACAAGAACCGCTTTAATAGCATCGACGGCCTTAGCCATTTCGCTGATAACGCCCGAACCCGCTTTATTTTCTATAACCGTATCAACTGGCAGGCGGTCGCCCGAACCGAGCACGCGCACGACAACCTCCTGAGAACCTTCACTGCCAGTCAAAGTAACGAGCGGAACGCTTATTTCCATCCTGTTGTCATTGGCAAGAACGGCGCGCGCCGTCGATTTTGAGTCTATCAAAACGCCTTTCACATATATCTTTTTCACTTCTTTCGGAATATCCGAATACGCGGGCGCCTGTCCCGGAATGCATGACAGCACCACTTTATTCAATATTTTGCTCTTTATGGTTATAAACGGTATCTTACGGCCTTCGCCAATATTGATAACGGTTCTGTATTTATAACGATATAACGAACTTTCGCTTGTTTCAATGACCACAGGCGCGAGCTCACGGGAAAGCGCCGGATCGTCGCGGTCGATAACAGCTATGGTAAATTCTTTTGAATCGCCGAATTCGACGGCGCGATTAGCGCCCGCCGGTGCGTCAGGCGCTATTATCGCCGTATTTTGGGCTATTTCATCAGGTATGGGGCCTTCTATTATAAGCTGCTTTTCAGCGATGTCAGGCTGCGTTCCGCCGCCAGTCGAAGGAACTCCACCGCCGCCGCCGTCGCCACAGCCCGCTAACGGTAAAACAAATAAAACAAATAAAACAAATAAAAATAAAATACGCATTAAAACATAAGGTTTACAATTTTGAAATAATAAATTTTTCATAAAAACTCCTTAATAAAATATTTTTTTATTTTTTTAATTTATTTTTCTATCTAATTTTACCTGATTCATTAATAAGCCTGAAGCAAAGGTATAAAATACAAAAACAACTGCAAATAAAATAAAACTTATAAGCCATAAAAATACACCATCGTTTTTAAAAAAATCACATTTTTAAAAACGACAAATTAATAAAAATAAAATAAGGTAACGAAAAACATCATAAGTTAATGACACTAACATAAATAAGCACTTAACGAAACGAATTATTATGAGCATATTTTTTAATATAAAATAATACGTTATATATTTATTTTATCGCTTATAATTTCTAATGGTTATTATAAAAAATTCACATATTAAAACTACTCGCTTAAACTTTAAAAAAATTATAATTTTAATAAAGTAAAATTAAAATGAATTATACTAAAATATGATAACAAATACAATATTTTATATTTTTTATTTTTTTATTTTTTCCGACATTATATTAACGAACCTGCTATAAAAACTAAGAAAACACACGGAACCTGGAGTCGATAATCAAAATCCTTTTAAACACCTTTAAATATTTTATTAATTTTCAAAAATTGACTTTTCTTAGAATAAACTAATCAATATAATACGGCAAACATTAAACAGACTCACAAATAATAAAAAAATTATATTATCTGTCTTTCGGCTAATTTTTTAAACTCGCCGCCGTATTTCATTAATTCGTCATAAGTACCGCTTTCTATAAGCCGGCCGCCGTCTATTACATAAATTTTATCGGCTTTTATAATAGTGCTTAGCCTGTGTGCTACCACTATTCTTGTAGCGCGCAGTTTTTCAAGGCTTTCCGATACTACCGCCTGCGTCTTATTCTCGAGCGCGCTGGTAGCCTCGTCAAATAAAATAATACGGGGCTTTTTAACCAATGCTCGCGCTATAAGTATTCTCTGCTTCTGTCCGCCGGATATACAGGAAGCCCCTTCGCTTATAACGGTATGCATCTGCATGGGCATCATTTTAATATCGCCGGCAAGCCCGGCGCGTTCGGCCGCTTCCCATGCATCATCTATTGTAAGCATTGAAGAACCGATTATATTCGATAAAATAGTGCCCGCCATAAGCTGACTATTTTGAAGCACCGCGCCGATCTGACGTCGAACGGCTCTTATATCTATTGCCCGAAGATCGCAACCGTCATAAAAAATAGAACCGGAAACGGGCCGGTCAAATCCAAGAAGAAGCCTCATCAACGTGGATTTTCCGCTTCCCGACGGACCGACTATAGCGGCGAATTCACCAGGTTTTATACTCAACGATATATCGTTTAAAATATTTATAAGGCCGCCTTCATATTTAAAAGTAACGCCGCTTATTTCAACCGCGCCGTTTAATTCGCCCGGATCCTCGCCGCCCGCGTCAAATTCAGGAACCGCTTCAAGTATCGGCCGGGCGCGGTCATAAAGTATAAATACATTTAAAAACGACATCATTGAAGTAGAAATTTCGATTATCGACGAAAAAAAAGCGGTAAAAGCTGAATTAAAAGCCACAAATGTACCGGAACTCATAACGCTATTTTCACCCGGATAATTTATTATACACCAGAAAAAAACTCCGGTACATACGCTTATATAAACCGAATTAAAAACCGCCGTTAAATTATTCAATATGTAAACACGTACGCCTTTTTTTTCTTTAAAAAGCGACGCCCATAAACCAAAAGCGCGTTTTTCCGCTCCGGCGACGCGAAATTTAGCTATCGCGGTAATTATCGAAAACACGAGTCCTGAAAGTTTTCCTTCAAGTTTTATTATTTTTTTCGAATAATTATACTGTATAATAAGAACGGACGTATAAAAAAATACGGCCAGCATGGTAAGCGCAACGGCCACAAAAGCGAGTTTCATATTATAATAAAACAATAACAAAAAATTTAAAACTGAAAAAGACCCGGTAAGAAGCGAACTGAAAATCGTCGTTGAAATCGTCTGCCTGACGGTATTAACACTCATCGCCCGCATCGCGAGATCGCCCGTGGAAAATTTTCTGAAAAAAGGCGCGGGCAAAGCGATAAGTCTGTCCCACACAGCCGCCTGCAATGAAGCGTCAAGCTTATTTTCAAAACGCATAACCGCTACGGAACGAAAAAGCTGAAACAAAAAAAGACAGACGGAAGCGGATATAAGAATGAGCGTCATTTGCAGCATCTGCGAACGTTCGATTTCGGGTATTAACGAATCAAACGCGATGCCGCTGGCCATAGGCAGCAGCATGTTAATAATACCGATAACTATCCCGGCGAAAGCCATCATAATTGAATCGCGAAAAACTCCGGCGCCGAGTACATAAGAACCAATATCGGCTATAGTAAGAGAACGCATGGGAAGCGGCCTGTAAAACATATAAGCGAAGCCGGAAACCATAGCGGCTTTTTTCGCATCTACCGCGACGGGCCTGGCGGAACCGGGCAGATACAATTTATAACCCTTAAAAGACGATGGTATAAGCGCCGCGGGCCGGCCGTCTTCACAAAAAACAAGAAGAGGGCCGGCGTCTTTATTCCACCAATCATCGCGTAAAAGCACCTTACGGTAACGAACCATCGAAACGCACGCTATCCGCTCTATAAAATCAGAAACGGATAATTCATTATCAGTTGCCGCGGGCGGTATTTTCATTTTTATACCGGCAGCATCGCCTATCATCATACAGGCGGCGGCAAGCCCGTCAGTTGCATCATATTTTCGAGCGGTTTCATCAAATTCAGAATCGATAATAGACGCAAACAAAGCAAACGAATTATCGACTATAGCCGCGTCGCGCGAACACTTTTTTAAAAGCCGCGCATACTCTTCCGCGCTCTCATTTTCATGTTTTTCAATTAAAAGCCATAAAAATATTGAATGAAAAGCGTCAAAAGATGACCGCTCTTTTGTAAGAGATAAAAATTGACGGGTATCGAGCGCGGTTACAACGGGTTGACCGGCGGAGGCCGGATCGCCTTCAGATAAAGCGGAATCGCCGGCCAGTTCAACAACGGGGCCCGAATCGAAACCGGACGAATTAATTTTAAACCAGAAACGATCGGTAACCGGAAAATAACCGGAATGTCCTTTAAAAAAGGCCGCGTAACTCGATAATATATCGATTTCGCCTTCAATTAATTTAATCCATAAAACTTCGCCTGTTCTGGCGCCGTAACATGAACCCGATGATAATTTAAGATTTTCGGAGGCATATAAAAATTCAAGATTGTTCGGAGGCAGTTTATAGCCGAGAAGAGCAAAAGTCAAATTTTTCGCCCAGCCATCAACAAGCGCGGCATGAAAATCGGCCATAACCGGATCGTCATTATTTTCATATAAAAAATCAAGATTTTTTTCTTCGAGCTCCGCTTCAGGCAAAGCGGACGCCGTTATTTTGAACCTTCCGCCGGAACGATAATCAAAACCAGCCATCATACAGCCTTTTTCAACGGAAAACAGCCATTCTTTACGCCCGTACGAACCGTCAGAAAGCAAACGCGTTCGATAAACATTAACCTCGCCGCTTTTTACAAGCCATATTTTTTTTCCGCCTTCAAGTATAAAATTGTCTTTAGTTTCAAGTTTAAATAGCATGCGCCTTTCACTTTTTATAAAACTAACTCATAAATATATATCAGTGCATTTATAGACGGACATTTATTTTTTTACATTTTTATCAACTTGGAGTATTCATTTTCCGGATCCTCAATAAGTTTTTCATGCGTTCCACGGCAGACTATTTTACCATGCCGCATCACTATTATTTCATCGCAATCACGAATCGTGCTCAAACGGTGCGCGATTATAATGCAACTACAGCCGCGGCGTCTGATATTATCGCCAATCTTTTTTTCCGTACGCGGGTCAAGCGCGCTGGTAGCCTCATCAAGTATAAGCAGGCAGGGATCCACCGATAGAGCTCTCGCTATTTCAAGCCGCTGACGCTGACCTCCGCTGAAATTTTTACCGCCTTCTTCGATCAGCGCATCATAAGAACCCGGCCGGCGGGTTATATCATCATGAATAACCGCATCACGCGCCGCGCTTAAAATACGAACATCATAAATCGAAGAATCCCACAATGTAATATTATCTTTAACGCTGCTTTCAAACATAGAAATTTCCTGATCGACGATCGTTACTGAATTAGTAATTATATCCTCCGGTATCCGTTCGCGCGGATGTCCATCAAACAAAATTTCACCAGCCCATGGCGAATAAAGGCCTGAAACAAGTTTGGCTATCGTAGATTTTCCAGAACCCGAATCGCCTATAATCGCTACACGCATTCCCGGTTTGACCGTCATATTAAAATTTTCTATCAACGGCGGTTCAAGCCTGCTATAACCGAATGTGACATTTTTAAGTTCGACCGCGCCTTCTAATTTAGCCGGAACCGAAATATCAGTTCCCGCGCCGTCCGTAACCCCGCCCACGCCAGGTTTCACGCACAAGTCCGCCTCGAATCTGAAATCTATTTTATGATTCATAACATCGTCTATACGGTTCATACTGCCTTCAAGCTCCTGCATTGACGAACCGAGTTGAACCAATCTATTAACCGGCTCAATAAAACTCGCCATAAGACTTTGAAATGCTACGAGCATTCCAAGCGTCAATTTTCCATTCATAACCAGAAAACCGCCCGCGCCAAGTATAAGCGCGTTATTCAATGAAGAAAGAAAAACGGGAACGCATGCGATAAATTGATTGGTAACCTCCATTTCCTGTGAAGCATAAATTACATTAGCCTGCATACCGCCAATTCTCGAAAAAAAGTCAGTTTCCGAACCTGAAGCTTTAAGCGTTTCAATAATAGAAAGCCCGCTGACGGCTTCACCGTAATATTTACCGCGAAGCTGAAGCAGTTTTTGATTCTGGTCCGTCTTACGCCTTGCGACA
>CAYQWL010000001.1:70605-77501 GCA_964421195.1 uncultured bacterium
TATATTAAAAACCGCTATGCCTATGCCTATTAAAGTTAAAATAGCATCGTAACGCCACATTAAAAAAGCATAAAAAAATATCAAAAAACAGTTCAAAACATTTACGGCAAGCTCGCCCGATAGAAAACCAGCTACGACATCATTTGATTGTAAACGCGAACTAATATCGCCCGCATATCTCTGAGCAAAAAATTCAATAGGCAAATGCAACACGTGCATAAAAAACTTAGACGAACTCGAAATAGCGAGCTTAATTTCGATCATTGAAAGATGATATTGCTGAAGGGAAGTTAAAACCGCTCGTAAAATACAGGTGAGCGTCATGCCGGCTATAAGCGGCCGCAGCCAATCTTTTACGCCGCCAATCAATATATCGTCAATAAATATTTTTGAAAAAATAGGAATAACGAGGCCGGGTATTACCAGAAATAGATTGGCGAGCATACAATAAAAAATAGCGGTACGCGCGCCGGGCAATCTTTTAAAAAGGGAGGCCAGCATACTTTTCGGCCGGCCGCCTGTTTTAAATTCCGGCGTTTTATCGAATAAAAGCGCTATTCCGGTATATGATTCGTCATATTCTTCATAAGATACCACGCGCGGTCCTTCAGCCGGGTCGTTCAGATAAACTTTATCTTTATAAAATCCTTCAAGCACCAGAAAATGATTAAAATTCCAGTGTATTATAGCTGGAAATTTAATATAACGAAGCTCTTTCGCGTCATATTTATAGCCTTTCGCCGTAAGATTATATCCGCGAGCCGCTTTAACAATGTTGGAGGCCTTACTGCCGTCGCGCGATATTCCACATTTTTCCCTGAGCTCTTCGAGTGTAACGAAAAGACCATAATAACTTAAAATAATGCCGAGCGAAGCCGCGCCGCATTCGACCGCTTCCATTTGAATCAAAGTCGGAGTAACCGCTCTTTTATATGTTTTATTATTCGTTATTTTACTCATCCGTTCCGTTATCGATAACCTTTTTATTACTCATTAAAACCGGATAAAAATACCATTCGATGATAAATTATTTATTTAATAATAAATTCCGCTCCATTTTCTTAACAAAGGAATAACAAGATTAATAGGCCGTTCCGATTTATAAGTTATCAAAATATCACAAAAAGTACCGCTCTGTATGGTGATGGGCGGGCCCTTTTCCGTGGACCACTTAAAGCCGCTTACGGTAGTTTTATCGTATATAAGATCGGCGTTCACTTCTATCACAGCCCCGTCATTGTTTATAGAAGATACTAACCGGTCATTAGCCAGCAATTCCATTATACGTTCCGAAGATACCGGATATTCCGACACCCCGCATACCTTGCCGAGCATAAAACCGTATTCTTCCTTTTTAACGATCGTCGGCGATATGCGTATATCCATACCGGGTTTTACGAGTTTCCCCTCGCTTACCGGCACATAAGCTATCACCTCAATATCTTTGACATTTTTTCCACATAATTCGACGGTAATCAAAACGTCGCCGGCCCTGATAGTCTTACCGGCGGCAGTTATTAACTGAACTATTTTTCCCGAATAAGGGCTTATGACCTGTGAAGAAGTTTCATATTTTTTTAAAAGCGAATTCAAATTATCTTTAAGATCTTTCAATTCGGTATTAATCGCATATATTTCGTTATTACGGTTTTTTTCAGCCTCAACCTTCTTTAATTCAAGTCCTTTTAATTGATTACGCGCCGAAGCAATAGATTCTTCAACGCCGTTAATCTGTTGTTTGGTCGCAAGCGCCGAATCTTTAGTTATAAGTCCTTTTATCACTAATTTTCTTTGATTTTCAAGTTTTTCATTTAAAAGCGCAAGATTTTCAACGCCGCTTTTTATCGTATAGTTTAATTTTTTAGCTTCGTCTTCAATATAAGCGAAATTTTTAATTACGCTTTCAGAATTAAACGAAATAGTTTTTTCCCGCTGCACGGCAAGTTCATTTATTTTAACGCGCATATCCGCTATTTGATTGAGTATTTCAATTTGATCGATACGCATAACCACATCGCCTTCATTAACCATATCGCCTTCACGAACGCGAATATCGATAACGCGGCCGCCCGAAGCGTGAGTAATATTAAAAAGCCCGCCTGTTTTTATAAGCATTCCCCTGCCGCTCACTTTATATGATATGCTTCCAAAAACACCCCATATAAGAGCCGTGACTATAACCAATGCCGAAGCGGCCAGCGCAAGCCAGCTTCGCGGGCCGGTAATTACGACAAGCCGGTCGAGTTGATCGGGAGTGGATAATTTTTCAAGAGCTGCTTTCCTGAATAAACCGCCGGACATTATTTTACCTCCGGTTTTATTAACTTTGCGGGGCTTAAAATAGTATCTTTGATTAAATCAATTTCAGCGGTTGAACTGAAATATTTAAAGCCGCCGTTAGATATCGTTCTGAACAATATATTTTTATCGGCCGCATCGCCTTTTTCATTAAATTCATAAAAGCCCAGAACTCCGACTTTATTTTTAATCGAAGCGAGCGCGTCCGCTATTTTTAAAGGCTCAGCGCTTCCTGATTTTTCGACGGCCTCCGCTAAAATAATCATGGTATCATAAACCTGGGCCGCATAATAATCCGGAGACACGCCAAAAATAGCTTTATAATTATCGATAAATTTTTTCTTTTCCGCGCCGCCCGGCACGTCCGGATCAAAAAGCGTAACTGAAACTACTCCACGTGAATAATCGCCCTCTGAAGAAACGAGTTCTTTATAATCGATATCATAACCGCTGATTAAAGGAACGTCAATACCCGCGCCGCGAAGCGGCTTTATAAAATTAGAAGCATCATGCATCTCACCGAAAAACAAAATACAATCAAAATCTAAAAGTTTTAAACTTTCAATTATTGATTTAAATTCGAACGCGGCGGAAGTATATGATCTTCTATCGCTTACGGCGATTGAAAGCTGTTTTAAACGATCTTCACAGGCGTTAGCCGAGCACAGTCCATAACTATTATTTACATAACAAATCGCAGCTTTTTTAAAACCGAGCCGATGTATTAAATCCGTAATTTTATCGGCTATCATATCGGAAGTAACGGTAGTTCTAAATAAAAGCGGACTTTTAAACGAATTAAAGGAAGGATGAAAGGTTTCAGTAGTAATCATTAAAATACCGGCATTACTATAAATATTAGAAACAGGAATGGTTATATATGAATTATAAAAACCTATCACGGCCGATATTTCAGGAGCCGCGGCAAATTCGTCGGCGATAAGCATTCCTTTAGTAACGCTCGATTCGTCGTTACGTATATACAGCTTAATTTTTTTACCGATAACGCCTCCGGCAAGATTAATTTCATCAGAAGCCATACTCAAACCGTTAAAAAACGACTTCGGCGCGGATTCGAAGGGCCATACCGCGCCGATATTAAGCGTCGGAGAAGCGGCTGTTTTCCGCGCGCGTAAAGCGATTTTATCGATATAAATATCGCAGCCCGCTAAAAAAATAACCGCCATAAACATAAAAATAATTATTATCACTATCGTATGATAAACAAACCGGCTATTTTTTTTCATTATCAGGCACATCCGTATCGAGCGAATTCGCTTTAGAAGCATTTACAAGCTCATCCGCTCCGGGCAGAACGGTCAAATCTTCGAGCTTTATTTCACAACATGAATTTTCGGACGATATCAGACAGCCCGCATCGAAACGCAAATCGGTTATCGTAGAGGCATATTCAAACACCGCGGCTTCGAGCGCGAGTTCGGCCTGGCCAAGGCGGTCTTCTAAATTCAGTATATCCATTAAAGTAGCTGCCCCCATCTGATGTTTCTCTTTTTCATTTTCAAGCGCTTTCGCATACAACCGGCTAGATTCGAGCATAAGCCCGTAACGATTGGTGATGGAAAATATCGCATTTATACGCGTATTCAATTTAATTTCTATCCGCCGCGCCATATCGTCCGCTTTTATTCTGGCCCGTTCAAGCTGTTCGCGGCGCTTAATTAAGTCCGCGCGAGCGGAGTTATTGCCGGCGGGAAATGAATAATTAACCACGGCGCTAATATTTACGCCGGAAGCGCCTTCATGAAGAGAAGATATTACGGCCGCCGCGCCTTTATCTTCTTTTAAAGTATTATATCCAGCGGTAAACTTCAAATCAGCCTGAGGTTTAAGAGCATCTTCAGCAGCGGGAATCGTATAATTATAAGATTCAAGTCTTTTTCTGGCCGCGGCATAATCTTTACGATTAATAAGAGCGTATTTAACAAGACGCTCGGCGAGCATGGATATTTCAACGGTATCGACGGCTATACGGCCGGCCGGAAAAAAATCGGCCGGCGGCGCGGAAGCAAAATCAGAATCAATCGAAACACCAAGCGCTGTTTTTAAATTATTACGCGCTTCGAGCAGCGTTTGAGAAGCCTTTTCACACTCAGCAAGCCTGGAATTCAGATTAGCTATAAGCGTATCTAATTCAGCGGGCGCAGCTTCATTATTTTCAACAAGAATTTTATTATCGTTATAAATTCTTTCGGCGCGTTTTTTCGATTCTTCAGTTATTTTAAGCGCTTTATATGCATAAGCATAGTTCCAGTAAAAATAAACCGCGTCACGAACCGTCTGCGACATTATATGAAGCCCGTCAAGCGAAACGCTTTCACTTTCTATATGCGCCGATTTTTCAAATGCGGTATTTATCTTCGAACCACCGCCGGCGCCAAGCGGTTTTATAATAGTAAATTGAACCTTTCCATTCGTAAAAGGTCCGCGGCCCTGCGGATCGTTCGATTCACCCGTATATACGGTAATATCAGGCGATATCGATATGCCGCTTCTATATTTTTTTTCATAACCGGCCGTATAAGAAAAAGAACCCTGCTTGAATTTAACCATGTCCTGAACGCCCGAACGGCGATAAGCGGAAAGTTTATCGCCGGAAAGCGGCGTATATTCGATGGAACGCCCGGCCGACGTTTTTATTTTCGCATCAAAAACGGACTCGTTCGAAAGAATATCCGCATCAGCCGATATTCGCTCACTTTTGTAAATTTTAATATCTGGATTTCTAACAAGCGCCATATTTATAACATCTATCAAACGAACCTCGCCGGTTCGAGACAAATTTAGTTCTTCAGAAGCATACGCACGACACGGTTCAAACACTGAATTATAAAAATCCAGCGCGGCCGGGCCGCTCATAATAACGATAAAAATATTCGAAGCGTATAAAAATAAAACCGCGAAAATAAATACAGTTACGGCAGTCAGGGATAAAATCGAAGGTACGAAAGAAAAAGCGGACATCCGCATAAAAAAGCCTGTAACGGTAAAAAAAACGGAACTATTATATTCACCGCGATTTTTACCATTACTTTCAGTCATTATTATCCTCGAACATAAATTATAAAAAAGTTCCGCGAAGACTCCGCGGCCCGCATTCCCAAACTATTTAACGCCGGTTTTCACCGATAGACTCAACCGAAAGATTCACCGCGTCCATAACCCTGATTCAATTATATCAAAAATGCCGGTAGAGTTAAAGAAAAATTATATAGGAAATTTATATAAAACTCAGGATAAGCAAATTAATTAATTTAATATACTATAATGATTTTTATTTTATTTATATTTATAAATTAAGTTAGTTAATTAAATTTAATTAACTTAATTTAAAACATGTTTAAATATTTCATTACGCTTCCTCCCAGTTCGTCGATACCGTCTGAATTATTATGTACGGCTATTATTGCATTTTTACCGTCAATGCTTATAAATACAAAGGAATTATATCCCGGTATACTACCTGTATGACCTATATACATATTTTCTTTCATAATGCCGAAACCGTAAAAACCTGAAGTGCCGTCTAAACTCATTGGAACATATTTTCTTTGTTCAGCAAGCATCGATGGTGAGATAAGCGTACCGGCGCTTAATGCGTCAAGCCATTTTTTCATATCAAAAATAGTGGAAACCATTGAACCGGAAGCCCATGCTATAGAAGGATCTACGGCTAATTCGACGGTGCGGGTGCCTTCCGTATAATACCCATGAAGATGCTCACCAGTTATAGAAGGTCCATCCGGACAGTAAGTGTCGTTCATGTTGAGAGGTTTTAAAATGTTTTGCGTTACAAAAGTTTCCCAGTTTACACCGGATAATTTTTCGACAAGCATGCCGAGTATTATATAATTTGTATTTGAATAACTATGTTTTTCGCCGGGAACAAAATCGAGCGGCTTATCTTTTACAAGGCCCATAATTTCTTCAGGCGTCCATTTTTTGAGAGGATTACTCATAACAGCCGCGGCAAATGAAGGATTAGAAGTATAATTAAAATATCCCGATGTATGATCGGCTAATTGCCTGATGCTTACCCGTTCACTGTGAGGTATTTCCGGAATATATTTTGATAATTTATCATCGAGTAAAAGTTTTTGCCTGTCAGCGAGCATTAATATGCTCATAGCTACAAACATTTTTGTGTTGCTCGCTATTCTAAATGAATCCGTTATTTTTACCGGCCGGCCGGACGCCGAATCGGATATTCCTTTTGAAATAAGCAAAGTTTCATAACCTTCTGACCATACAGCAATAAGCGTCGCAGTTGATGAATATTTATCCATGGAATTTTGCGCTATATTTTCTATTGCGGCAATAGCCGCGGGGCCATATTTTTTTACTTCGAAAGTTCCGCTGGAATCGTCATTTAAAAAGCAGCCTGTACATGTAACAGTCAGCGCCAGAAGAAAATATAAAAATATTATACGGCCCGCTTTTCTTTTAATAATATTTTTTAAAAAATTAACTTTATAGTGCATATAAATCTCCTTATTTATTTTTTATTTATTAAAATGCCGTTATTTTATATTACAAGTTTTTATAAGTCAAGAAAATTTAATTATTTAATTATTTAATTA
>CAYQWL010000001.1:77601-83872 GCA_964421195.1 uncultured bacterium
TTATATTACAAGTTTTTATAAGTCAAGAAAATTTAATTATTTAATTATTTAATTACTTATAATTCACAATGTAATCTTCTTTTTTACCGGACATTTCAACTTAAATAAAAACCGGACATTTTAACTTTAACCTGACATTTTCCTTTTTGCCGATTGATAATAATTGATTTATATGGTAAAATTACAGTAATTTTATTAAAATTATTAAAAATTAATAAGGTTAAGGTGATGATGTTATGTTGAAAAAAATCGTGAAAAGCTCGTTAATAATGTTATCGGGAGCTATTATTTTAAACGCGGGCCAGTTTATTACAGCTTACGGCGCGGATGATTATGGAAAAGCGGCCGTCGAAGAAGCGATGAAAACTGCAAATCAGGCTATAGAAGAAGGAAAACAGGCTGGAAATGCGGGGCTTGAAGCTGGAATGAAAGCTATGGAAACGGCAAAAAAAACATCTTCTGAAGCGTATGAAAACGCCAGCCGTTTATCTATTGAAGGCATGAAATCAGCTCAAGACGCAGTTGCCGACGTAAAAAAAATAATAGAAACCGCCATGAAAAACGAAACCCAAACCGGCGGCAATAATATGAAATCCGTCCATGAAGCTATAATGAACGCAAATAAATTAATAGACGAAGCCGTGAATAATGCCGAAAAGCTTAGCGCGGATAAAGTGAAAGCCGCGCAGGAAGCTATAACTAACGCTAATAAGCTTATTGAATCATCTATAGCGGCCGCCGATAAAATAACCGCTGAAAATTTAAAAAAGGCGGCGGATACTATAGCTAATGCAGGTAAACTCGTAGAACAGTCTATGAAAGAAAGCGAAAATGCTCTACAGCGCGGAATGAAAATGGCGGAAGACGCCGTCAGGCAGGCTGAAAAAGCAGGCGAAGCCGGAGAAAAAGCGGCCGCTGACGCTGAAAAAATGGCGGAAGACGCCGTTAATAAAGCTAATAATGCCATACAATCGATTAAAGCCGATACCGGCGATGCCGGAAATTTACAGTCCCTCGACGGGCTCGATGAACAAATAAATACTAACGTTAATAATGCGGTTAATGACGCTATGAAAGGCATTGATATAAATACAAAAACGGATGAATAATTAAAATCGCACAGAATAAAGTTAATTTAATATCAGCCTGGAGAAATGCCGTTTTTAATTTTTAATAAAAATCATTTAATTATTCGCCGAATTTCCATGTTTTTACGATTTCCTTTTGTAATTCAGATTCCGGCGATGGAATGAAACCATTACTTATATTTTTTCTTAATTCTCGTAATTTTTCTATAACGGCGCCGCCGCAAGCGGCGCCGTGTCTTGCCAGATAGCACCCCGCTATCATGCCGGTCCTTCCTATTCCGCCCCAGCAATGTAAATATACCCGCCTGCCTTTTCTTATTTCGCAATCTATTTCATCGAGTATATTTTTTATTTTTTCACATGGTATTATTCCAGAATCTTTTACAGGATGACGGGAGATCGTTACCGTTACCTTCATTTCCGCCGCTTCTTTTTTTAAAATATTCTCATAGGGCGCAAATTCATTATAATATTTAACGCGCTCGTCTTCCTGCATCAAATTAATTATATGACGTATTCCATATTTTAACAAATACTTTATTTTTTTATGGGCGATTTCAGGATTTTTATCGCCCGGATAACATCCAGCGAGCAATTGTTCGTGGTCCACCCAGTAACACCGATCGAAAGGCGTTTCTGTAATTTCATCAATATCCATATCCGTTATCTTCATAATTTATCTTTATTTATCTTTAAGTTATTTTTAGTGTATTTTTAGTGTATTTTTAGTGTATTTTTATGTATATTTTATAATTTTTTAGTTTATCGCTAAACGGCCCTTTTATTTCGTACCAGGAGGCGTTTTTATTTTTTTCTAATTTAAGCGTGCTATGAAATTGAACTGTACGTTCATCAGTTTTTCCTGCTTTTATTACAAAATGAAATTCAAGATCGGCGATAAATTGATCGGTAAAAATACAATCTTCATTTTTACTCATTCTGATATTTATTTTTAAAAATTTAAGTTCGTTTTCTACTCCATCGGTAGTTTTATTATCCGTTACCTTCATTTCATTTTCTTTTAATTCATTTAACGAGACTTCCGCTGAACCGCCGCCCGCTTTATCGTTATGATTTTTGCCATTAACGTTATCTATTGTATTATTATTATCAGCGCCGATAGTAATGAAAGCATTTTGATATATTACCGTTTTAATTCTGGGATTTGATATAATTTTTTCCGCGCCGCCTGATACGTTAGTTACTTTTAATTCAATGGTTTGCGAATTACTTCCATGACGTGAACATATAAATTCTGAATTTTTATATATATATTTTCCGCCAGCCCGGCATGCCGGCATAACTTTTAAGTAATTCTGGCTTACGAGTTCTTCTATAAATTTTTCATTTATAGTTTCTTTATTAAAATTTTCATGTTCCATTGAATATAATTCAGTTACGCCCGTAATATTTCTTAAATTAGCCATACACGATTTATATTCCGCAATAAGCCTGGCAGAATTAAAATTTTTATTTATATCAGGAAGCGTTTTCATAAAAATATCATGCAGCCGGGTAAAGTCAGCTAATTTTATACTGCGTTTTCCGGTATTCGCATCTCGTACTATACTGGCGGGCAATATTTTTAACCCTGTTATCGAATCAAGCGTTGAAAGGAAAGCGTTAATATCTTTTAATTCAGCGCCAGTTGACATTATAAGCCTATCACGTTCTAAATATATAGAAGCGTCATTTATACCGGCTGTATTTTTAAAATATCGCGGCATTATCTTATTATTACTGATAAAAGATTTTAAATCGTTTGTATAAAAAATAATTGGAAAATATGAAGTGAGCCGGTCTGCGTAAAACCATATTTTTTCAAGAGTATCCGACTTTTCATTATCGTCGAATCCGCTCCATAAATTTTTATTTTTATATAATGAAATTATTTCAGCTTCCTGAGGCCTTGAAGAAATAAATAATGTTTTCCAGTTAATGTTATATCCATAAATTTTACCGGCAGCTAAAGAATCGTTGTTATTAAACGTTACATCTTTATCAAAGCAAAGTATAAAATCGGTATCTTCAATGTTTAAAACTCCGGTGCGGCTTATTATATAAATTATCGGCAGCCTGTGTTTTTCGATATCTTCTTTAATTAAAGAGGACAATTCCGCTTTAATATTATTTTTTAATTCATTTAAGTGAGCGGACTGCTCTGGATCGGTGATTTTACTGCCGCATAACGTAAAAAGAGTTCTGAGGTCAGCTTTTATTATAACGAAATCGCCGTTTATTTCATCCGATTTTGTTTTACCGCCGTTTTTCGCGGCGCTTAAAGCTTCAAGCCTTGCGCTGGCTTTCATAACCGAATTTTCATCGGTTGACGCAGCTATTTTTTTATAAATAGTCTTTGCGCCTTCAACGTTATTTTCAATAAATTCTTCCCATAGAGCTTCTGAAAGAGTTTGCGCGCATAATTCATCGTTCGCCAATAATATCGCCGATGAAATTTTCACGCCGATAACGACGATTATAAATAATACGGGAATTAACGCAGCCGCTAAATGTTTTAAAATATTTCGTGAACATTTCTGGATAAAAACATAAAATATTGATTTGTTGCCGTTAAAAATTTTTTTCATAAAAATTCCCCCTTCAATTAAATCAGAATTTTTTCTTCCTGATTTTATTATCCGTCA
Organism: uncultured bacterium; assembly: GCA_964421195.1. Classification (GTDB taxonomy): domain Bacteria; phylum Muiribacteriota; class UBA9980; order UBA9980; family UBA9980; genus UBA9980. The sequence continues at coordinate 81,335 of CAYQWL010000001.1, forward strand.
GGGACCTTGCAATGACGTTGCGATCATGTTATAATCGCCTTATATTTTTATTCAATTTTAAATTTATAACCTATATTCGGTATAGTTTCGATAGCCGCTCCGTAAGGCGATATCTTTTTTCTGAGCCTCGATATATGAGGGTCTATGCTTCTCGAATCAATATAAATACCATTCCAGACGCGTTCTATTAACGTCTGTCTTTCTATTACTATATTTTTATTTATTATTAAAAGTTTTAATATTTCGAATTCCGTAAAACTTAATTTTACCATATTATCGTTTATAAATACTTCACGGGCATATAAATCTACCGTTAAATTACGATATTTTAAATTATTATGCGCGCCATTCGATATATGAAGACCGATTTTCGAGCGTCTGAGAAGCGCTTTAATACGCGCGAGCAGCTCTTTAAGAGAAAACGGCTTGCACAGGTAATCATCAGCGCCAAGTTCGAGCCCTACGACTTTATCGAGTTCCGATGATCTGGCCGATAATATTAAAACGGCGAATTCAGGCGAAACAGCCCTCACTTTTTTTAATATATCAATTCCGGAACCGTCGGGAAGCGTAAGATCAAGTATCATTAAATCAAAGGAATTCATACCGCCGTTTTCGATTAATTTATAAGCCTCCGACGCCGTAGCGGCAGTTATAACGCTTATATTTTCGAGGGCGAACGCTTCTTTAAGGCCCTGCGCCAGAGCGCGATCGTCTTCAACGAGCAGTATAAAAATTTCATCACGTTTGTCATTCGTCAATCAAGTCCACCGCTTTCATTAATTTTTATTTCGCCGCGCGCATATACAGAAGAAATTGAGCGCCTGAATCGTTTTCATTTTTTCCTTCTTCAATTTTAAGAAACGGACTGACACGGCTTAATTCGAGCTTGCCGCCCATTTTTTTAGCGAGAGCCGCGGCTATAAATAATCCAAGGCCGCTCGAACGAAAATCATCCGAAGCCGCTTCGCCTTTATAAAATTTATCGAATATTTTCACGGCGTCAGTTTCTTTAATGCCGGGACCATTATCGGTTATTGTCAAAATAAATTCGCCGCCGTATTCGTTTCTGCGGGCGCTAAACTCAATTTCAACGGGTTTTTTACCGCAATATTTTATGGCGTTAGATATCAGGTTGGATATAATATTGTAAAACGCCCATTTATCTATTAATACTTTATTTTCTTCTAAAAGGCTGAACTTAATTTTAAGCTCGTTGTTTTCTATAAGGCTTTTATACGATTTAAGATGAAGTATCAATTCCGCTTCGATATCCGCTTCAATTATATCGAGCGAAATATTCTCGGAAAATATACGATTAAGCACGGAATAATTTTCAAATAAAAACGAAAGGGCCTCCGCCTGTTCATGGGCTGAGTCGAGAGCGTTTTTAGCATTTTGCATATCGCCGGCGCCAAGATAACGGCCCGCAAGATCTAAATACAATAAAGACGATGAAAGCGGAGTTTTTAACTGATGTGATATTTTAGAAACAAAATCGGTCATATTTATGCTTAACCGAAATGCCTCATTTTCACGTCTTTTTAATATATAAAAAACGATAAGAATAACGGCTAACGGAAGATAAAACAATGATTCAACGGCGTAATTTCTTTTAAATGCGAAAAAATTTACCGATAATTTATATGGAGAACGAAAATCGATAAAATAACGGCCGGTAAATGTCGTTAAGTTAATATGCCTTCCATATTTAGACTTTAATATACCGTCAAGTTTATCCGTATCGACTATCGCCGCGGCGAAAACTTCCGGCCGGCCAGCCCGGATATCTGAATCCGAGCCGATAGTATTATTTATTTTACCGGCCTTTTTACCATTTGCCGCACCGCCGGTTATAACATTTTCATCATTTATATTGTTTTCGCTATTTCCGCCATTTTTATCGTTTGTAAAACCGGATGATGCGATTATATAGTTATCATTATCGCCCGTCGTTAATACGCTTATGTTAAAAGTATCAGGATTCAACGACAGCGTTTCATTTTTAATGCTCAATACAAGCGCGGTTAATTTTTCATTTTCACCGTCGTTATTTACTTTATTATAATCTTTTATTCCGCCGCTCATATAAACGCCGCCAGTTATATCGTTTAATTCCAGTTTCAAATGCGCTCCCGAAGCCGAAATAAAATTTTTCAATTTATTTAAAAGAAATTTTCTATCTTCGTTTTCGTTCAACATGGAAACGAGTTTTTTAAAAGATTCCAGTTCGTTTTCAGTCGAAATTCCCATGTCCGTTTTTAATTTTATTAAATAAGCATATAACACGCATTTTTCATGAACATATTTATCTATGTTATCATTTAAATAATAAGACAACACGGCGGCGGCGGTTTCAGGCGGCCCGGTTTTAACAGCTATTTTCAGACGATTTAATATTTCATCGTCAAAACGGTTAAATTTTGTTTCGAGCCCGCTTAAAAGACGGGATTTATAAATTTCAGGTTTTACTATCATGCCCTCTATATTTAATGAAATAACCGGTTCACGAAATAAACCGGAAGCAGAATTATTCAA
>CAYQWL010000001.1:83893-108355 GCA_964421195.1 uncultured bacterium
TAAGTTCAACTTTAATTAATGAAATCGCGGCGTTTTTTATTTTTTCAAGATCCGATACGATTTCATTTTTTAAATACTGGCCGTGAAAAAACGAAGCGGCGGCGAGTAATATAATAAACGCGGCGCATGTAAGGATGCCTATTAAATTATCCGTAATTTTTTTCATGGCGGTAAATCTTTTTTAAATTTAAAATAATATAAGAGTCCATTTTGTTATTAATAAAAATAAAGCGGCAAGTATAAAATTAAAATCGATCAGGCCTTCGATATAATTTCCATAATAGTTGCTTTCCTTTCCAAATTTATTGATGATAACGAGCATATAAGCATAATTCGCTATTAATGAAAGGCTGTAATAATCGTATTCATTAACCATGACGGCGGCGATAGTTATTACGCTTGCGCATAAAAGAAGAAATTTCATTAATAAAACCGAATTTTTTCCTCCTATAAGCGTGGGTATGGTTTCTTTTCCGACTATACTGTCGCCCTGTATATCTTTAATATCAAGAGTTATAGTGCGGCAGAAAGCTATTATGAAAATTATTGAAAAAGTGAATAAAAGCCGCCATTCGAATATCCATTTGCCGCTTACGGCGGGTGAAAATGTAAGAACTGCGGCCCAGGCGGTAGATATAAAAAGATCGCGAGAACCGGGTATATCTTTAAGGGAAGCATAACGTACATAAGGCCGGAAGCCAACCGGAACAAAATTAATACTGTATAAAATTCCGGCTATCGAGCATAAAACGTAAAATAAAAAAAGCCATACGCCGAATTGAAGTGAAAGCGCCACTACCGAAAGCGAAGCGAGAACGCCTCCGGCCATTATATATTTTGAATACCTGTGATAAATTTTATTCCGGCTCGAACTATTATATCGGCTTGCGCCACGGTCAATATAACGATTCAAAGTATGCATTGAAAAAATATAAAGCGCCGCGAGCCAGGCTTCGAAAGGATGTATGGTTTTGGCGATTAACGTAGAGGCGACATACGCCATGGCGAATGCGCAAATCCCGATATAAACGTCGCTGTCTATAAGAAAATTAATAGTTTTTTTTAAAAATCTGAGCGGCCGGGGTCTGGATTCGTAAGAAATTTCCTCTATTTTCTGAGCTACATTGCGTATCATCCAGTTAGGCGTCGAAGCGCCCGCGGTTATTCCTATATTTTTTTTGCCTGAAAACATATCGGGCGTGAGCTCGTCTTCGGTTTCGATCAATATGGTCGGCGTATTCGACGCCCGGGCGACTTCGGCAAGCCGGCGGGTATTTCCACTGTTTCTGCCGCCGACTATTACCATTAAATCTACTTTATGCGATAAATCGGCGGCTTCCTGTTGACGCTTACGAGTCGCATCACATATAGTGTTAAATATTTCAATATCCTTATATTTTTTCTTTAATTCAGTAATTATGGCTTCAAAACGTTCAAGTTCTTGAGTAGATTGAGCCACTACCGATATTTTTTCATCAGGCGCGAAGCCGGGCATTTCATCCGTGCCGTTTATTACCGCTCCGCCGCCGCCGGTAAAACCGAGAATACCTATAACTTCAGGATGACCGGCTTCGCCTGCAATTATTATTTTCCGCCCTTTAGCTATTTCTCTTTTAACTATGTTATGTATTTTTGAAACAAGCGGGCATGTGCCGTCTATTACCTGAGCGCATTTTGATTCTAAAAACGCCTTTCGCGCGGGCGATATTCCATGAGCGCGTATTACAACTGTCGGCCGGACGTTCTTATCGTTTTGAACGGCCAGGTTTTCATCGAATACGCTTATATTTCGCTGGTCCAATACTTTTACTATTTGCGGATTATGTATCAACGGGCCGTCGGTATAAATAGGCGCGCGCAAACGGTTGGATGTGCTTAATACTTTATCCATAGCGCGTTTAACGCCAAAACAGAAACCCGCGGTACGAGCGATTTTTATTTTCATATTTTTTTACTTATCGCTTTTAGCTCCAAGAGCGGCGAGTTTGATTACTTCGTTATCGAAGAAATTAACGCCCATTCCGGCGTCGATTACGATACGCTGCGCATTGATTCCACTCGACGCGCAACTTAATAAAAATACACCGAGCGCGCCGACTTCTTCAGTCATTAAATTTTTCTTTCTTAACGTGAATTTTTCAGCAAAATCGTAATAATCAAGATAACCCGGTATTCCAGCCGATGCTGAAGTTTTAAGAAGGCTCGCGGCGATCGCGTTAAATCTTATATTAGAAAATTTACTGAACGACTTAGCAAGAAAGCATATGGAAGAATCGAGCGCCGCTTTTACAGGCGCCATATAGCCATAATTTTCAACGGCCATATTGGTCGCGGATATCGAAATGGTAATTACGGAACCGTCTTTATCGATTATATCGCGCATGGCGTTAGATATGGCTATCAATGAAAAACATGAAATATCCATCGCCTGAAGAAAATCTTTTTTTTTAGTCTCATAAAAAGGCTTAAAACCTTCCGAATAATTAGCGTAAGCAAGAGAATGAACTATTCCATGTATCCGCCCGTGCTTTTCTTTTAATATAGCCGCGGCCGCGTTTATATCGTTTTCATTTTCAACGTCGCATAAATACGTTTCAGCATCAGGAAACAACTTTTGAACCGCCGATGCGTTCTTTTCATTCTGAACGCTGTTAATTATAATGGCGCCGTTTTCAATTAATTTTTTAGCTATATGATAAGCTACACTGCGTTTGTTAGCAATTCCAAATATTAAAAATTTCTTATTTTCTACGTTTAAATAACTCATAATTAAGCGCCGCCTTCAATTTTTACCGAGCTAACAGCAAATTCACATTGAACTGCGTTTTTACCGTCTGAAGCTATCATAGCTTTCATAAAATATGCCGACCCGGCTTTTTCGACTAATTCAACCGTAGTTTCAACCGAATCGCCGGGTTTTATCATTTTTCTAAATTTAACTTCCGATATACGCGTTACTACCGGCATTTTTCCACGGTTACTTTCATCCGCCGCGCTTTCGCCCATAAGTTTCGCTATAAGTATCGCGCCGCTTTGAAACGCCATTTCACATAAAATTACGCCTGGAACTATAGGATTTTGCGGATAATGCCCTTTAAAAAAATCATATTCGGCTTTTATTTTTGTCTTAGTTATAATTTTTTGCCCGGATATTTCGATTATTTCATCTACGAATAAAAATGGCGGCCTGTGCGGTATTATATTACATATTTCTTTTATGCAGCCGGCATTCATAACTCCGTCCGTTTCATCATGCCCGGTTTTATTATTGATTTTACTTTCTATTTCCATCAGGCCCGCTCCATTCAATATTAATAATTATTTTTATTATTATCTTATACTTATGAATTTTTAATGTATCTATCGGAATTATTAGCGACTATTACGCCATAATTTACCGTTCCGAGCCAGCCTGACATTATTATTCCAACCGAACCCGTATGGAACAATCCGCCAATTTCATTTCCTATTTCCATACTCGGCTTTAACCCTTCGAATTTAGTTCCAAACGATGATCCGCCAGGATGCAGCGTATAACGTTTAAAAGTAACCGGCGTCGCGGCTTCCACATAATCAATTTTATTTTTTACACCTGGAATATATTTTTCGAGATGTTTTAATGTCCGCTCGATTAAAGCTTCTTTTCGCATTTGATAATCCTGCCCTGAAAGGCCCGCCCAATCGTCATAATTAGAGTTAGTTGAAGATACTATAGAATACATATCATGGCCGGGCCTGGTTTTAGGATAATATACCGAAAAAGTGCGGCTTGAAGTGCCCTGATCTATTAATTCAGACGAACTGAATTCAGGCGAAAACGAAGTAAATATTAAATCGCCAATAAAATCTATTTTTTCGCCTTTTTTCATCCCTATATATACCTGTGAACTGCTGTTATTTATTCTTACGGTATCGATTTGATTTAAAAAAGCCGGGCTGAAATTTTCACGGCCGCAGAGTTCATTTACCGTAGATACTATATTTGCATTAGAAATAACGGATTTACATTTAATTTCACGGCCGTTGACTATTATTCCGCTAACTTTTTTTTCAGTAGTTATTATTTTTTCTACACGGCTTTTCATAACAATATCCACGCCGTTTTTTTCAAGTTCGGCTTTCATAGCGCCTATTAATTTATCGGTGCCGCCTTCGAAGGTAAATACGCCTTTACTCATAAAATTAGAAAATACTATTCCGTATGAAATAGCCGGATCATCGAGGGTCGAACCATTAGCGTATGTGATTGGTTCCATCAAAAGCCTGACCACATCGCTCCGGCCCGGAAAATATTTATTGAAAAGTTCACGGGCCGTCATTTTATTATCCTGAAAATAATCCATGCCGCGAACTTCAGCGAAAAAACCATCAACACACTGACGATCGATTTTAAAATAATCAGTTAATTTAGCTTTAAAATCGTTTACATCGAATGTGGTGGTAAATGAAAATTGCGGATTATCAAACCGTATATCTTTGAGCTGAACGATAGAATCAGCGATTTCTTTACTCCAGTACTTACGGCATGTTTTGATCATGCCAACCGGAAAACCGTGAAGCGACACATCGAATATATGGCCGCCTTTACGATTAAACCATGTGGCAAGACCGCCTAAATTAAAATGATGTTCACACAAAAGTACGCTATTGTCCGATTTAGCGAGCATGTTAGCCGCGGTAAGACCGGCAAGCCCGCTTCCTATGACAACAGCGTCATAAGAGTTTTTTGTTTCTTTCAAGCCATTACACCTCTCTAAATATTATCTATAATTTATTAATTTTATTTTAAACTTAATTAATGATGCTAAATAATTATATTTTATACATTAACATCATTCATCATTCATTTAAAAATTGTTCGAGATTTTTTTGATTAAATAAATCATTGAAATCAAAGCCCTGTGGTATTGAATTGGGCGGAATTATATAATATTTAAAATTGCCGTTCCCGCGTTTAGCGGGGTTTTTATTTACTTCGTTTCCACGTATTCGATTTTTAAATTTATTTACTTCTTCCACATTAAGGCTTAAATATCGTGATACTCCATTATTGGTAACGGCCGCGACGAAAGATTTTTCATCCTTGTTTTTTTGCAGATATTCTCTTAGCTGTTTAACGGATTTAATCTGTTCGGTGCCAAGTTGTATAATTATATCGCCTGGAGTTAATTTTTCTGAAGCTTCCGCCGTTTGTTCCACTTTAGTTATTTCCGCGCCGTCAATACCTTCCGAAGCGTCTTTACAATTTATGCCAAATAGTTTATATTCTATTTCAGTTTCTTCAGATTTTAAAGTTGTATCCTCATCTCCGGAATCCGCCGGAGCAGATGCAATATTTTTTTCATCCGGCATAGATTCGAGCGTTACCGTTAATTCAATTTCTTTGCCATTTCGAATTAATTTTATCTTTTTAGTTGTACCCGCTTCAGATGTAGATACCATATCGATAAATGAATTTCTATCGATAACTTTTTTATTTTCGCAGCCTATTATTATATCGCCGCGCATTATTCCAGATTTATGCGCGGGAGAATTTTTTATTACAGAGCCAATAATTATGCTTTTTTTGTACCCAATTATTGATATAGGATCTCTAAAAATGCCTTCGTTTACTCCGAATGTTTTTTTAAATTCAGGCGTAAGTTCCTGAATAAAAACGCCAAGCCATGATCTGGTAACGGTTTTATTTTTAATGAGCTGATTTATTATATTTTTGCATAAATTAGCTGGAATAGCGAAACCTATACCCTGACCGTGCGGAATTATAGCGGTATTTATACCTATTATATCGCCTTTTAACGACACTAACGGCCCGCCTGAATTTCCAGGATTAATAGATGCATCAGTTTGAATCAGATTATTATAATTACGTTCACCCGGAATCGCAAGCGTTCTATTAAGCGCGGAAATAACGCCGCACGTTACAGTATGTTCTAATCCGAACGGGTTCCCTATAGCTATTACCCATTGCCCTACCCTGATTTTATCTGAATCTCCAAACTCAAGCACGGGCAAATCAGGAGCGGCAATTTTTATAACCGCAAGATCAGTTCTTATATCGGAACCGATCAATATTGCATCAAATTTTCTTTTATCAAGAAGCGTTACAGTTATTTTGTCAGCGCCGTGTATGACATGTTCATTAGTTACTATATATCCGTCTTTACTTATAATAGCGCCTGAACCGCTTCCCTTTTGAGGAAATAATTGTTCAAGATATCCTTCTTCAAATCCCCATATATATGGCCTTCTTACTTTAATTTCTTTGATAGTGTTTATAAAAACTACCGCTGGCGATACTTTTTCAGCGACATCGGCGATCAGCTCGACGCCGGATGTGCCTGATACCGGTATCGCCGTACCTTGAGCGGCAAATGCCGCCGAAGCTCCAATCAAATTCAAAACTGGAAATGAAAAAATAAAGGTATTTATTAAAGTAAAAATAGTAAATATAAAAATTAATAACGATAATAAGGCCGAACGATTAAATTTTAATGCGGGTATAGATTCGGGTAAACATTGTATCGATGGTATAAACATTGATACTGATACAGGTTTAAACGTAAATGCCAATACCGAAAACAACGGCAATACATGAGTTTGTAGCGATAATAAATTTGAAACCACTAATAAATTTTTTTCGTATTTCAACTTAATCTTCCTCCTTGTTATTTTTATTTTGCACTGTTTTTCTTTATTTTATGTTTTTTTATAACTTTTTTTCAAAGTATTTTTGTTAAAATTCATTGCTGATTAAATATAAATTTTCAATTTATTGTACACGAATATCGTTTTCATTTCAAGTGAAAAGTGAATTTTTTAGAAAAAAATATGCCGGCTTCCATCTATAATGTTTTAAAATTTCAGCTAAGTGATTTCATTGATTTTTAAGCTTGAATTTGATATAATTGTAATATAATTTTATTTTTGAAAGGATATACAAAATTATTTATGATAAATATTATAAACGGTCATAATGATAATAATGATAAATATTATAAAAGAAAAAAATATATAATATTTTTAGAAATCAATAATATAAAGCTGAATAATTTAATAAAATTAGTTTTACCAGCCAGAATAATGATGATTATATTCATAGCATTAACCATGATCATTACAGATATTACCAGAATAATCAATACTGAAATAATCAATATCAAAAAAAACAATACAGGAGTGTTAAAACTGACGAACTCATTTATAAATAATGTTTATGCTACCGAAAGCGTTATATCAGAACCCGGCTGGTATGAAATCAAAACATCATTAATTGAACCGGGTTTTATAAAAACCGATGATTCAAATAATATTTCTTCCGGTAAATTTCGATTTATGATTAAGCCTTTAATAAAAGGTGAATTTGAGTTTATAGCTAAATTAAAAGATCCGCCGCCAGCAATTTCAATTACCGGCAGCGGCAAACATATTATAAAAACTTCAAAAAACAACCCCGGCTATATAGATTTCGAATTTAAAGCACATAAACCATTTCATGAAACCATCATTATTGAATTTTCGACGAAATATCCGGCCGATGCTTTAATAAAAGAAATTAAAGATAAATATGACGCTCAAATTACCGAAGTAAAAAAATTAATTAAGACTATATCTGAAAAGCCTTTAATTTATTCCGCCACTTTACCGGTAAAATTAATTATAACAAAGGAGCAATGTGCGCTCGACCCTGACATTTATTTTGAGTTATGCCAGCGAAACGATTATTTTAGCCCTGCTCCTTCCCTGAGTACCGCTGAAGCTGAAATTAAAATGACAAATTTTAAAGAAAAATACGCCGGTATTTTTAACATGGATGAAGATGGTTTTAAAAGATTCATAGAACGTACTGAATGCCGCTTTTTAGACGATACGGCCGATTATTTCAAAGGCGCGCATACATTTTATTATAACAAAGGTATTAATTTTACTGATGGCAGCACCTTGAAAGAAGCATCTGACGAATGTGCATTTCATGCTCCGCTCACCGCGCCGTTAAATACATCACTCGATATAAACCGCAACGGTTATGTTAAATTATTTAAATTTATAAACATATATTTAAAATACATTAAAAAGACAGAAACCGGAAACGCAAAAAATGAGTATATAAAATATACCAGCAAAAATTATTCATCTTTTGATATAAAAGCGCCGCTTTATATAATGGCTTTTTATAATTTATACTATTCAGATTCAATAGATGCATTAAACCGGACTTTAAAAATCGATAAAAAAAATACAGCGAAAAAAATTATCGAAGATTATGAATTTTTTTATAATTCTTTTATTAAAAGCGGTTTAAATTATAATAATTATTTTAGCGAACAGGCGGGCGGATATTTTTATTACAATCTTGCAAAAATGTTAAAAAGAACAGGTGAAATTGATTATAAAAGATATTTATTAAAAATAAAATTCAATAATAAATTTTTAATGACTGATTTTTAATTAAAAAAAAGAGGAATGCGTATGAATTTTTATGAAAATTACAAATATTCTAAAAAAATAAAAAAAACAACTGATAACAATTCAACGGCATATAATTTAAATTCAAATTTAAAATTACGTCCAGAATTACGATTCTCCCTTATTTTTTTAATTTTTCCCTTTATAGTAATTTTTCTTTTATTATTAAATCCTGCCTTAGCGTTAAATTCCGACCATAATTCAAACGGCGCGGCAAGAATTCTGGAAAACAGCGATTCTAATGCAAAAATTATTGATTCAAATCAGTCGGCGCATCTTCAAACCGATGATTTCGTTTTTTTATTAAAAACTGAAAATGGCGGTTTTGAGCCGGCTGGAATAAACAATATTAAAGACCCTGCTTTATTAGAAGGCGTTAAAGCCGCGGCAAATCATTTAAACGATAATTTAGAATTCAAATCAATGCTTAATTTTTACAAAAAAAGCCATACGATAAATTCTGAAAAACGTAAAAATGAATTAAATGATAAAATTAAAAATACTCAAGAACTTCTCGCTAAGAAAGAAATAAGTAAAAGAGAAGCAGAGGCGGATATTAAACTATATAATCATGAGCTTAAAAATATAGAAAACATTATTCCGCCGCCGCTGGCTATAATAATCGGAACCAATCCGGCTGAAAAAACAAGTTATATGCTCGCATCGCCATTTGAATTTAAACTTCCGGCGGACGATTCTTCCAGCGATTCCGCTTCTAAAATTATAAAATCACCAGGATATATAATGCTTCAATATGAAGAAATTACCGCTATAGCTAATGAAAAAACCCGTTCTGACGGGCTGAGCGTTCTCGCTCATGAGACGGGTCATGCAATCAGCAACAATACAACCGGCCTCAGAAATATTACCATCGATTACAAAGATCCAAATCCTTTATTTTTAGTTGATGAAAATATTAAAAACGATACAGACGTTATTGAATTTATAAAAAAAGGCGATCCCGTGCCATCTTCTCACTGGCATGAAAAAGTATTGAATTCACAGACTGCTTTTGAAGAAGGTTTTGCGGAATTCACGGCCGCGTTTTTTATTTCGCCGACACATAACGGAAACAATATAGCGGATGATGATTTTTTAACAGGTAAAATAGGCTATAGAATAAAAAAAGGGACTGATGAAATCAGCGCCGTTCTTGAATGGAGCGATGAAGTTAAAAATACCGGCGAACTTTTAAATACCGAGTTTTTTATATCGAAAATTCTTTATCGTATAGCTATGTCTTACGATGATCCTTATACCGCTTATAACGATATAATGACTATAAAATCAAGCGCTGAATTTAAAGAATCGCCAGATTTAAACCGTTTAATCAAATTATTCGCTTCATCTCGCCCGGCTGAATTTAAAAAATTTACAAATAATTTAACGGCTGAATTTACAGAAATAGCCTCAAAAAATCAACGCAGAATACAAACTGAAGAACGAAAACTAACCTCAGAACTTCTCAAACAAACAGGTTCTATAATCATAAAAATAGGCGCGCCGGAAAACGAATCGAATTTAATAACGGATGCTAAAGGCAATAATGATATTAACGATTCGATTTCAGCGACAAGCGAAGAAGTAAATATTAAAAATATAAGTATAAAAAAACCTGACGACAAAAATTCAAACGGCACGGCAGGCGGCGCGGCAATAAAAATAATGTCTGAAAAAATAGACGCCGGAAGTATCAATGATAATTAAATAAATGAACTCATATACACCGCGGTTCATAATACACAAATACATCTAAATATATGCTGGAAACATCCCGATATCACGCCAATATCACGAAATTAACGTCCGGGAAATGAAGGCGCCGAATTATTTTTCTCGGCCGGTTCCGTTAAACGTATCTGATTTGAACCATCGGTATTCATAATATATACCTGGTTATAATTACTATCGTTTGCACGCATTTCAGAAAAAGCTATTTTAGTTCCATCGGGCGACCATGAATATTTAGCCGAAAAACTATCGATATGACTCGAATTTAACTCTTTTTGATTATTGCCGTTTGAATCGATTACATAAATCGTATATACCGAATCTAATTCTACATTACGGTTATTTCCAAAAACTAATTTAGAGCCATCGGGTGACCATTGCGGCCCCATATTCATTCCAATATTATAAGTTAATTGATGCAGGCTTGAATCGGATACATTAATATAAAAAATATTAGAACTGGTCGAGTAAAAACCGGTAACGGCAATTTTTGCTCCGTCCGGTGACCATGATGGGCTTCCTAACCTATCCATATTAGAAGGAAGCGTTACATTTATTTTTGATTGCGCGGAACCATCGGAATTCATAGTCCATATTTCAGTCATATTTTTTGAATAAGCGAGTCTGGAACCGTCGTAAGACCATGCGGGCCAGCTGCTTTCACCATCCGAAGTAAGCTGCTTAACATTAGAACCGTCTATATTCATTACATAAACATCATATTTTCCACTATTTTCAAGAACATAAGCAACTTTGGCGCCGTCGGGCGAAATAGCGGGACTGTGTACTGCCGTAGAATGATTTGAAATTTTTACCTGATTCGAGCCGCTCAAATTCATAGTATATATTTCATTACGGCCATTACGGTCGGATACAAAAGCTATTTTTAATTCAGCCGCAGGCGTACCGATTACAACCGAAGAACCGTCATAATTAAGCGGAAGCTCTTTCGTCATATTAATAAAATAAGATTCTCCCGCCTTTAAACAAGGATCCACACTATCAATTATTTCAATTATACCTGAAGAATTTCTTAATACCGAAAAAAAAGTACCGGCATCCGGGCTCCATTTATACATGCCTTTAATTTCAGGCTGCCCTGCCATTAATTCGGTAAATTTAACGGATTTCGGCATTTTTGAAAAACCCGCAAGATTAAATCCGGGTTTTAATACAATATCGCCAATTACACCAATTGCTCCAGCTTCAACATTTAATATTATATCTAAAGCCGAAGAATTTTTTATAATATAACCTTTTCCAGCATAAAGCCTTTCGAGCGTTTTTTCGCCGGCGCTTAAAAAACTTCCCGCCGAAGGACTGTAAAGATAAATATCTTCGATAGATGAATTTAAAGCTTTAAATTCATCTACGGTATAAGAAACCGCGCCGGTAAAACTGATAAAATTAAAACCGGATTTTAACGTTAAAGACTGACCGCTATAAGCAGAAGAAATAAAAAGAAATAATAAAATAAAAGTTAAAATAAAAATCCTGCTTTTTATACGATAAACATTTAAAAAAATATTTTTTTTCATAAAAACACCTCATCATAAATGTCATAAAAATGTAACAATAAAACCTTAAAAACAACGCGTGTATTTTATAATATTTTTAATCCATTGTCAAATAATTAAAAAAATATTATCAATTTTTATAGAAAACTTTGATTAATTTTATAAAATATAGTATAATTGATATAATAGTTATTGTATAATAGTTATTGTTATGTAAATAAGTTACTTACACTGTATAATATGGAGGTAAGTAAATCATGAGCGAAGAAAACGTTAAATTGATGTTCGAAAAAATTGAAAAAATAGAAGAAATGAAAAAAAAGTTTACTGAATTTTTAGATGCAACCAGAACCGATGTAAAGCAGCCGATGCCTGATAAAATAATCGATTTCGCAAGAAAAGCGGGGTTTTTATTTTCTAAAGAAGAACTTGCGCGCACCTGCAGCGAACTATCAGACGAAGAACTTGAAAAAATAACCGGGGGCATTTATAATTTAAAAGATATAAATTGGGAATGGCATTTTTCAAGGTAATTAATAATTAAATCAATAATTAATTAATATAAAATATATGAATTAATGGAGTGTTTTATGAAAATAAATCGATCTTTTATTTTAAGTACTTACGTTAATGCCTTTTCAAATAATTTATCATTTGCCGGTTTTTATATTTTTTTATTAATCTTTTTATTTTTTATTTCATCGATTATTCTTATAAACCCTGCCGTTGCCGCGGCAGAAGAACTTATATACGATTTTAATGCGCCCGTTCTCACTAAATCGGGAATATATCATGATATATCTCTCAACGGCCTTCCGTTATCTATAGAGCCTTTGATGCCGGCGCTTCCATTTAAACCCGTGGCCGTTCTTTTACCGCAGGGATACGAAGCTTATAATATAGCGGCAAGGCCTTTAAACTTAACCGAAATTAAAGGCGAATATTTTTTAAGACCTGTCGCGTATAACATACCGCTTTCTTTTACAAAAGAAGCGATTGAAAAGAAAAAACACGACGCCCTGGCTGGCGGCGGATCACTGCAGCCGTTCGAATATAAATATAGCGGCCATTATCCGTGTAAAGCAATGTCAAATGTATCCATGCAAAACGCTCGCGGATATAAAATATTAATTTTAAATATTAATCCGGTTTTATATCAGGCGGAAACGCGTAAAGTATATTATTATACTCGCATAATCGTCGAATACAAACTAAAGCCGGCTAAAAAAAGCTCGTTAAACGCTATAGTGCGCGACATTGAAAGCGATCGCGAGTCGGTAAAAAAACTTGTAGATAATCCGGATGCCATTTATGCATATAAAAACGCGGCGCCGGCCGATAAGCGCGGTTTCGCTGATTATCTTATAGTAACCACTAAAAATCTTGCCGCAGCGTCTGGAGAATATAATTTTAATAAATTCGTTAAATTTTTAAACGAAAAAGACGTAAAAGTCGAAATATCTTTTATAGAAGACGTGTTGACTACTTCAGAAGGCCGTGACAGCGCCGAAAAATTAAGAAATTATCTTAGAAAACGGTATAATGAAAACGGTATAAAATATGTTATGCTTGCCGGCGGCAGCACCGGAACCGATCCGGCAATTCCGGTTAGAAAACTTCACGCCGCTTTTAAGTGGGAAAACGATTCATTCGATCAACTGCTTCCAGGCGATGTTTATTATAGCAATCTTGACGGTTCGTTCGATGAGAATAAAGACGGTATTTTCGGCGATATCACCGACGGAACGGGTGGAAACGACATAGATATGTTTTCAGAACTTTCAGTAGGACGCGTACCAGTTGAAAATGCAACGGAGCTCGCTAATTTTATAAAAAAGACTATCGACGCTTACGGTTATTTCGATCAAAACAGCGGACGGGCTTTTTTCTGCGGTGAAAATTTATTTCCAGGCGTCTGGGGAAAATCGTATATGAAAGAAATAGAAAACGGCTGTTCAGCTCACGGCTTCGTAACGGCTGGTTATCCCGCCGACTATCAACGTTCTTATCTTTTTGATCAGGACAGAAGATGGTCTTCTACCGATATCATCAACGCTATTAATAAAGGCATATACATTCTTAACCACATTGGCCATTCAAGCGTTACAAGCAACATGCGCCTTTCGTCATGGAGCATGAACAGGCTCTCTAATTCCGAATATTACCTGCTTTACACTCAGGGCTGTTACTGTGGAAGGTTTACCGATAAAGGCTGTATTTTATCCGCGCATGTCACTTCGCCTAACGGCGCTTATGCGGTAATAGGCAATTCCTCTTACGGACTGGGACCGGAAGACCCTGATCCAGATGCAGCAATTTCATGCCGCGGCGCATCTCAATATTTTCACCGTCAATTCACAAACGCGATCTTCGCTTCTGAAAAAAACCGTCTCGGCGATGCAAATCAAGCGTCTAAAGAAGCTAACGTTAAATTTATGGGACATGGAACGACACGCTGGGTATTTTTTGAACTCAACCTGCTCGGCGATCCTTATTTACCCATAAAAATAAAATAATGTTATAAAATGTGTTAATGCTTTATTTTATACATTTAACCCGTGATTTCACTGAATAAAAACGGCGCCTGTTTTTAGTTGCGCCGTTTTCATTCATAAAATACTTATATCGCTGCCGATTATTATACATTTATAATTTAATAAAAGAAGAAAAGGAGAATTTATGAAATTAACTGATATTATTACCGGCTGGCTTATTTTACTTATTATAGTATCATACGGCAGCCCCGCATATTCTTATGAAATTTCATATTATAAAGATTCGAATATCGGCATTTTTAAGATAACCGCTGAAGCTTTCGAATTAAAAAACAATCCCGTAACTTCAATAGTGCCGGTTTATGATAACTCCTTAATTTCAGAAGTTTATACTTTCGATTCAAGGACCGAAAAGCGTGACGGCGTATATGTGAATAATAACGAAAAACAGGAAAAAGACAGGATACACTCACGCATAAACGAGCTCGAAAAAAAACAATCAGAATTTTATAAAAAACGCGGCGAATTTAAAGAAGAAATTAATTTTTTAGAGCAATATGAACGGCGGGTAAAAAAAGGCGAATTAAAGGCCGGCGAACCTGAATTAAAGGAAAACCTTTTAAAAATAGACGCGGCTAAAAAAGAAATCGATAAATTAGACGCTGAATTAAAAAAAATAAGCGTTGAAACCCATAATCTGTATGAACAAACTTATGATTATAAAACTCATAACATACCCGGAAAAGAATTAAATAAAGATATTAAATTTTACGTCTATGGAAGATTTTTCCAGCCGGGCGAAACTGAACTCAAACTCGTAAACGCGGAGTCAGGCGAAGTCATCCTGGAAATTAAATTAAACCTTATAAGTCACGAAAATCAAACTGATAAACAGATGGTAGAAAAATGGCTCGCTATAGCAAAAAATTATTTTATGAAATTAAGAAGCGGCTCCGTTGAAAATGTTTTCAGCTATATAGCGGCGCAGTCAGAACGCCGTTTTAAACATTCAACCGACGAGGCTGATATATCACGTAAAAATTTATTTAAAAATTTTATACAACCCGGCGGGCCCGATCTTTACTCGATGGCAAGCGGAATGCTTGCGATTCAGGAAGCGCTTCAATTAGACAGAATGAACGGCGAGCTCGCTAAAGAAACCAGCGGGCAAATTTCCATTCAATCTTTAAAAGGTCCGGAAATTAAATCGCACCCATTCGAACTAATGCTCGGCGGAAAAACTCCCGAAACATATCCGATAGATAATTTAATTCCGTCCGATTTTTATTATTTTCATTTTTCCAATATTAACGATCAAATTGAATTTTCAGATTTAATGGATAAATGGGGAACTAATTTTCTTAATATGATGCAGGTTTCTTCCGCCGATTCAATGATTAAAGAAAAATATCTCAACCAGCTTTGTTTAAAAACATCTGAATTAACAAAACTATTCGGTGATAAAGCAATAGGTGATATGGTAATATGCGGAAACGATCCGTTTTTAGAAAGCGGCACCGACCTCAGCGTTATTTTTAGCGTTAAAAATAAAATTTTATTTAATTTAAACGTTTCAAAATATTTTATAGAAGCAAAATCTTCTTTTAAAAATATCAAAGATGAAACTATAGACGCTTCAGGCTTCAAAATAAGAGCCGTTTACACACCCGATGGCACAGTGTCTTCATATTCATGTTATTTAAAAGATTATATGATTTACTCTAACTCGCGCGAAGCGGTTCTTAAAATCATAAACGTATTTTTAAATCCCCGCAAATCAATAGCTAAAGCTGATGATTATTTATATATGCGCACGGTTTACGAAATTGGAGATAAAAATGAAAACGCATTTTTATATCTATCAGACGCGCATATTAGAAAGTTAGTAGGACCCGAATTTAAAATCGCACGTCAACGAAGGGTTAATTGCGAACTAAGCCTGAGAATGATTAATAATGCTATCACTCTTTACAAAATGGATAAAAAAAAGGAACGTCCATCAATCGAATCCCTTATTGCCGGAGGCTATCTCGAAAATAAATATATATTCTGCCCCGACGGAGGAACTTACTCGCTGACGGATGACACTTTTGAACCCTGCTGCTCAAAACACCGCCGCCTTCGCTATATAACGCCAATATCCGAAATACTCCCCAAATACATTACTGAAAACGAAAACGATCAATATAAAAAATTCGTTAAAGAATATAATGATTACTGGAGCAAGTTCTTTGATCCGGCCGGCGTCAGAATAAAAAACGCTCCGGATAAAATATCTCTTGAAACCTGCATATTACCGCTCGTTGAAAACAGTGTTTATAATTGGCTTTCTGCGTTTTGCGGCGGCGCAGCCGTAAATTTTTCCGATCCCGGCATACCTTCGACTATTTTTTCATTGAATATGAAAATTAATTCTAAACACGAAAATTACGTTAAATTTATCGCTGAAATGTTATCATCCACTTCATTTACAACCGACAGATTTCTTAATTTTATCGGAAATAGCGTAAGTATTCATCTGCTCGACAGCGACGTCCGATTTACTCTCGATCCGATGGCGGATAGAATGCTTGCTTTTATGGGACGTGAATCATTCGTAATTTTAGGGTCCTTAATATTATGCGCGCTCAATCATCCTTTATATGTAATAATCGATGTAACAAATATGCAGGAAGCTGAAAATTTTATAATTGAACTCATTAAGTTTATAGAAGCTGAAAATAATAAAAATAAAAACAAATTTTTCCATAACGATTTTTATGCTTACAAAGTTCAGCCGTTACAAACGGGACCCGCTATATATACGTTTAATTATGAATTATTTTTAATAGGTTTAAACCTGCATTTAATGATAAATGATAGCAAAATTATTATTACAACTAAAAGAAGTATTTTAACTGATATTTTAAAAAATTCAAAAACTAAAAAAGAAAGCTCCGCATCAAATTTTGAATTTGAAATTAACGCCAATAATTTCAACCTGATATCACAAACTTATAACATAGTATGGGCCGAAAAAAACAGAAAAGCCTGTCATTCTAACTTATGGCCTATTTATGTTTTAAACAAATTAAGAGGCGTCAACATGGACTCTATAAAAAACGCAGCGCTTCTGGTCAACGGATATTTTCCATTCTGCCCGTCGGGAGGCGAATATAAATATGACGAAACGCGCGGCTGCATTTATTGCACACTTCATGGCAGCATATTTAACCCGAAACAACCCGTTGAACTCGACGACTCAAACGAATTGGTTAAATTTTTCAAAAATCTGAAAAAAATCAAAACTGCTCTTACTTTCACTGTACATGGAATAATGACGAAAGTTATTATTGAAAAATAAAAAAAATTATAATAATATTAATAAAAAACGAGGCATGAAATTTGAATTAAAAAAAGAAAGCGAAATGTTTAATAACGCTGCTGGCTATTATGATAAATACAGACCTGGATATCCAATTAAAATAATCGATTAAACATGCCGGATAAAATTATTATAAATAAACTTCGCCTTACAAAAAATCAGTAAACGTCGAAAGCGGCAGAATGTTTGCAAGGCGAATGTTTTTTATTGAATTGTATTTTAATAATTTAAATATTGTTATAACGGCATAAATGCTATTTAACCGGTTTTTTTATTTCTTTCATAATCGTTTCTTTATCGATTTTCTTCGTGCAGAAGTACCAGTCGTAACATTTGATATCGTCTTTACCTTCCATGCGTTCTTTAGCTACGCCGCATGAACCGGCGGGAGGAACTATAACGTCGTCGCCCGGGCGCCAATCGGCGGGAGTGGCGACCTGGAAAGCGTCGGCGGTTTGCAGGGCTACTACGACTCTGTATATTTCGTCGAAATTTCTGCCGAGGCTGGCCGGATAGTAAATTACGGTGCGTATAACGCCTTTCGGATCGATTACAAATACTGCGCGAACGGCTTTAGTCATGCTTTCGCCGGGCTGGATCATACCGTATTTTTTAGCTACTTCCATGGTTATATCTTCAATGAGGGGGAATTTTACTTCTATATTCTTCATGCCCTTATATTCGATTTTTTCCTTCAGCGAACGGAGCCATGCGATATGACTGAAAAGACCGTCTATGGAAAGGCCAACGAGTTTGCAGTTAATTTCATTAAACTGAGGTTCGAGGCTGGCGAAGGTCATAAATTCCGACGTGCATACCGGTGTAAAATCGGCGGGATGGCTGAATAATATAACCCAGCTGCCCTGATACTGATCGGGAAAATTAATTTCACCCTGTGTGGTTACGGCTTTAAATGAAGGCGCTTTATCGCCTATACGGGGCATGGATTCAACTACGGGTTTCATTGTTTCATTGGACATGTTTTTTCTCCTTCTATTTTTAATTACCGCCTGATAACGCGGCCCGGAAAACTATACAAAAAACTATGAATTAATAAATCAATGGAATTAATGTTTAATTGTTTATGTAACTAAATATTAATATATTAGCTTTTTATTAATTAGTAATAATTCTTATTATTAAAATTTTAACATATTAATTTTTTAATGTCAAGTTTTTTTATTTTTACGTTATTGCGTTTGTTTTTCTATTTTTAATATTCTTTCTGCTGTCTATATTACTTATCCCGTTTTTTTATTTCTTATTATTTTCGTCTTAATTATAATACCTGTCTATTTTATTTCAATATATTTTATATTATTTACTTTGATTATCCATATTCCATATTCTTAATTATTAATTTTAATTCTTCACATTATTTCTTTAAATAAGTTTTTAATATATGGCGCGGCTTTTAGCATGCGCGAGCCGTACCAGCAGAACATTTCACCGTCAACTAAAACAGTCCGGGCCGACGGAAAGATTTTTTCGAATTTTATTTTATCATAAACCGTATAATTATAAGGTTCGGATGGAAGAAATATGATATCCGGCGATAACTTTTTAAGTTCGCTCAGAGAAAGTCTTACATAGCGGTTAATATGATTTGAAAGGCAGTTATTAAAACCAAGGCCCGTAATAAGTGAATTTATATAATTACCCGTGCCGGCCGCTATATAAGGCGAACTCCATGTCATATAGATAAAATTCAACTTTTTGCAAACGCGCCCCATATCTTCGAAACTTTTTTTAATATCTTCCGCCATAGGGAGTGCGCGAGCCTCCCGCTCGAATATCACTCCTATTTTTTCGATCATATCGAGCGCGTCCGAAAAAGTATTGATATCGAATATAAAACATTTGTAAAAAAGCGCGGCGAGGCTCTCGAGAGTTTTTTTATCATTTTCTTCTTTGACCGCCAGGATTATATCGGGGCGCAAAGATTGCAGAACCTGTATGGAAACGCTTTTAGGTCCGCCGACGCTTTGTATGGATTCTATTTTATTTTGCGGATGAAGGCAGTAATCGGTCCGGCCGATCAGATAATCTTGAAGGCCTAAATCGAATAAAGTTTCGCTTACCGAGGGGCACAAAGAAACTATGCGCCGCGGCGGCCTTTTAAAATAAAACGTTCTGCCGAGATCATCCGTTATTTTCATATATCCTCAATTTATTATTTAATCAAGGCAGATATTATCTGCTCGCTGTCGAATGTGGCTTTCGCCATGACTTCGGTAACCTTGCAGCCGAATAGTTTGCTCATAAGCCCGGTATTCATCCTTGAAATTATTGTTTTTCCGTCGGAGGTTCTATATAAAGCTATCCTGCAGGGCATTAAAGAAGTCACGTTACGGGCGCTGTCGGTCTGCAGAATTTCGGCGGCGTAATCGGCCTTGCAAATTTCGACCACCGCGGCGCGCTCGACTGTATATCCTTCTTTTTCCATGCTTTTATGCAATTCATGAACTACGGGTATCTTCCACTTAAGCTCAGCTGTTTTATCTTTTATAACTTTAAGCGCTTCATCGTAGCTAAGAGGTGAAATATCTTCTAAAATCATAATTTTAGGCATCAAAATAGCGGTCAATACTAACATTAAGGCTGCGCCCGCAAATACTCCGATTAAATAAGGCATGATCTGTTTTTTCATAATAAACTCCTCGAATATGAATTTTTTTCATAGCAAGCTATGAATTTTTTTCGTGTTTTTCATATATTAAAACACGTATATATATCATATTGCATTAATCATGCCAGAGTCATGCTATTTTTTAATGATTCAGCCGCCGTCATGGCATAAGCAGATAATCGGCGAGCGCCCGATAAAGAGATGTAACCGATAATATCGCGCAATGCTTATGATCATCGGGAAGCCCTTTTATTTTTCGGGTTATCATGCCCGCTGAAATCATAAGCGCTTCGTCTATAGTTTTATGCAGCGCCAGAAGACAGGCCACCGAAGCGCACGTTTTAGTAGCCTCGCAGCCTTCGGTATAGTAATTGATTTCAGAAATCCTGCCGCTTTTATCAAAAATTAAATAAAATTCCATAAAATCGCCGCAGGGCCCTTTAATATATGAACTGCAGCTCGGATCATTCATCTGGCCGAAATATTTCATCAGGTCAAAATTTATATCGCCGTAATCGACCGTATCAAAATTACTATTGTTATCGTTATCTATTGCAGCACTCACAGAAAAATACCAGCCCTTCTTTTTAATTTATAACCGATTCTTTTTTTAATATTGTTTCAACGGTAACTTCGTTTGTACCGGCGCCAAGATTCGCTTCGGCGGTGCTTAAATTCAGTTCGGCGCGGATGAGCTCTAATGCGTTTTCTTTAGCTTTTCCAGTATTTGGGTCGAAATACTTTCTAAACGCTTCATCCTCACAAAGCGGCAGGCCGCAGTCAAGAACCGTTTCATCGCATAAACTTTTAAGCGGGCAGTTATCGCAATCCGGTCCTGAAAAACCGGCCGGGCAAAAGTATAAATTGAGCAATACCGCAAATGAAAATATAATCATAAAGAAATTATTAACTTTAAAATTCCTCATAACGCTTAATCCTTTCTAAAATCCTCTCTTTTATTTTGTATTTTATTTTCTATTTCTCCCTTTTATATTTTTATTTTCAAATCATTTTACCAATTAACAATATTACAACTTTGCGACGTTTATATTTTACTATTATCTCCGTCAGCACCCTCATCGCCGGCCTATTCTTTCTTTTTTACAAATAACAGAGGAAAGGCTATATCGCTTACGCAACATGGAATCCAGACCGCTATAAACAGGCAAAAACCGATTATTAAATACGAAACTATGCTCAAATTAACGGTCGAAGCCATTAAAATATGAAACAACGACGCCCAGGTGCTAAGAAGTACATGGCCTGCATGCGGAAATTTAGTAGCCGGACTATAATGAGCAAAAAAAATGCCAAGAAAAGCCAGCGGATTGACGAGCCACCATTTTTCAATAAAGCCGAGATGAATACCCTTATTGGGCATATCTAATAAAATTTCAAAAAAATAAGGTATAATGGAATCGCTTATAGTGGCTATCCCTATCGAACCGGCATAACCGATAATGAGTAATTTCCATAAATTACAACGGCCCCTGACGCATTTAGAATTAACCTTCGGACATTCGTGAAGTTCGTACATCGCGGCAGTGACTAAAGCGCTCAAAAAAACATGCAGAGGATGGATTATATAAAAAATACGATACGACAATTCAAAAGGCAGTTTATGACATAAAAGCATTATTATAACGCCGGTTATCACTCCGAATAATGTATAAGGCGCATGGGCGCGCAATTCATCTAAAATCTGTTTGACCATAATATAACTTCCTTAATGTTATACTTATGCGCCTTTTAAAAAATATGTTTTCAAAATACAATTTTTTTTGCTTAAACGTCGTTTTATATTTCAATAGTACGGCCGACGATTACTTCGCCGCAGTTACCGGCGTATTTTTTTAAAAACATCGCGGCCGCTTTATCGCCGCTGCAGTGAGTGGAATATACTTTTTTCACGCCCATTTCCATAAATTTATCTACCACGGCCTCTATCGTCGGCTCTTCGCCGCGCATCAGGTGAAAACCGCCCATTACCGTATAAATGTTTTCGCCGGCGAACTTATTTTTTACTTTTTCGATTATACTGACTATGCCCGGATGAGCACAGCCGGTTATTATATTTATACCGTTGTGCGTTCTTATAACCATGGATTGTTCGGCTATATATTCCCCGTCGTATAAACCATCGATGCGGCCGGTAATATAAATATTTTTATAAATTTCGGTAAAATCATCCAATTCGATCAATTCTGCGTTATATCTTTTGGCCTTTTTCTTAAATTTATCGCCGAAACGCGAGCATATATAAACTTTACGGCATTTTCCCGCTTTTAATAAATCCCACAGGCCGCCCCAATGATCCCAGTGATCGTGAGAAATTATCACGGCCTCTATATTACCCAACGGCACTTTTAATCTGTCTATGTTTTCCATCAACCAGCAGCCTTTTTCACCGGTATCGAAGATAAAGCGGTTATCGACTAAAAACGAAAGTCCCCAACCCGTATGGAGTTTTTCATCGACCGCGGTTTTATCAAAAAGCGTTTCTATCAACATTTAATTCCTCACTTTTACCGGATAGGCGTTTTCAAATTCTATTCCTGAAATCACCCTGCGGCAAATCTAATTTTTTACGGCAATACGTAACCATTTCACTGCCTTTAAATCTCGGCACTATGGCGCCTTCGGCTATCGACGAATAAAGCCTGGCATTATCGAGGGCCCGAATAGCCACTATGGCGCTTACACCGTAATCAAAAAGCAGTGCGGAAGGCGGAACGGTAGGGCCGAGCATTACATTAAAAGAATTTTTACATTCGCTTATAACCTCTATAAAACTTTTATTTAATATAGTCGTCCCGGTTATTACTACGGCGGCCGCCTCGTTTAAAAATTTACGGCCGCCCTCAAAAGTAAGATCGTCGCCGACAGGATTTTTTTCTATTACATGAAATTCGCCGGCCCATTTTTTAATTTCATCCGCGAAAGGAAAATGCCCTATCATAGCCACTTTTTCACCTTTATATTTATCGCGCAGATATAAAAGCATATCACCTGTTTGCGCTTCTAAACCTAGAGAAACGTTAAGCAATGAATTTATGCCGGCCATAGCTAAAGAACGCTCTAAAGAAGAATCCGAATTTATAAGTCCAATTATTTCCTTCATTTTTTTACCATAAAGACTTCCTGCATCTTTAATACCGCGGCATAAATGAGGCACTAAATTTTCATCGCGCCAGGTATAGCTGACTCCCATTTTACCCGCCGAATTTTCTACGCAGGTCATATAAACTCCGACGCACGCATTTGTAAGAATTATATTTTCGGCTTTTTCATCAGCCTCACCGCGTAATTCATTTAAAAAAACATCCATCCGATTTAAATTTTTAACCGTCGTTTCTTTCATTATAGCGGCCCTCCCGAAATACCGATTCACTCGCTCACAACAGTTTATTAACACTTAATCACTATTTTTTCGCAATGTTTATTAAATAATTTCGTGCCGCCGCCTTCTGATACTATATCGATAATTCTATTATAATCGAGCGGTTTCAACCCGGCAAGATACTTTATATTACAATCGTTAAAAAATTCGGGGTCGAGCGGGGTGGATGGCCCCATTAAACAATTTGCGCGGGCTTTTAAACATTTTTGTACTATATCTTCAAATGATTGATTAATAATGGAAGTAGAAGTAATAATATTAACTTCGGATTTCCAATCTTCAGCTTTAATATCATCGGTTACTTCACCGTGACGTTCTTCTATTATTTTTAAATTTTCACTTTTACTTTTAATAGCCGGAACGAGCGGTTCAAAATATCCGATCATATACACCTGTTCACCGCGTTTAATATCGAGAATTTCAACAGCGTCTCTTCCGGCGCTTTTTATTTTATTAAAATCAATAGTTGAATTAAACAAAGCTATTAAAACCGTCCGGTTGATAATATTATTTAAATCCCGGCCGAGAACTTCAAGAGCGTCTTTAATAGTACGGCCCGAAAATAATCCGGCAAGCGGATTTACCGTGCATGAATTTTTACGCGATATCATCGTATATGAAAGGCCGAGGCCCATTTCAGTATGCGCAGCCGTATATCCAAGCCCCATAACTAATTTTAATATTTTAACATTTTCAAATTTTTTAAGTTTTTCATATATCTTTTTTACTATCATTTTTATTTCTCCTTTTTCCGCTCTGCGCGGTAGTAATTATCCAATCGCCTTTTTTATAACCATAATTATCCGCTATAACAGGACATTTTATCTGTAAAAGAAAAAAAACTTCCCGTGAAACGGTAT
>CAYQWL010000002.1:0-13741 GCA_964421195.1 uncultured bacterium
CCGGCGGCGTTATGTTGACGATTTTAATATCGCGTGAAATTTTTAATACGGTAGATATATCAATATATTTAACTTCACAGCTAAATATTAAAAGTCCCATTTTTTCGTTAGGATCGCGTTGAAGCTTATCGAATTTAGCCGCATCGGTAAAATCCATCGTAAGACTGATTAATTGAGCGCCCGGCATAGCGGCAAGAAGAAAATCTACGTTTTTTTGAATTTCGGGAACATTTTTATATAAATTTAATAATTTTATGTTATTTTCTATAAGATCGCTTTTATATTTTTTTTCAAGATTTTCGCCGACATATTGAATGGCGATGTTCAACGAACCTTCAGCAAGATATGTTACCGCGTTCTGACGGTGAACTATAAACGATTGCGTATGTTCGGAAGTTGAACGCCTTATTAACGCGAAACCAAAAACCAGCATAAATAAAACTATAGGAAGTAACATTAAAACCGCATTGGCGCGGTTTGAATATTTCCGTCCGGACAGTAAATTAAAACAGGCGGTTATAACGCCCGGTGTGACGTATCCGCCGTATCGATAATATTCGACATATTTATCATATTTAATTTTTGTTTTATCTTCATCTGTTTTCATGTCGCTTTAATTCTAACAAAATATAAGTTTTTTGTCAACATTATCAGCCTTTAGATTCTCTTCTGTTATATACCGATAACACTATGTCCTGATATTTTTCCGCAAAAGCAAGACGTTTCAATTCATGCGCTTCAAGTTTAGCTTTAAGCGCTAT
This sequence comes from uncultured bacterium, assembly GCA_964421195.1. Lineage (GTDB taxonomy): Bacteria > Muiribacteriota > UBA9980 > UBA9980 > UBA9980 > UBA9980. Next base: position 762 of record CAYQWL010000002.1, read on the forward strand.
ATCATCATAAAACGGCGGCTCTGACCAGACGCGGCGCAAAATATCGGCCAGAGCAGCCGGATCATGCGCCGAAAAATATTCGGCCTTAGCCGGGGCCTGCTCAATATGGACCTTTATATCAGATAGTATAATATACTTATCTATAGCTTTACATTCTTCGACGGTCGAACTCCAGCCTTCAAAAAGCGAAGGATTGATAACCGCCGCCGAATAACGCATTAAATAATATACTTTTTGATAATCGATCAAGCCAAGCATAATCGCGTTATCGCTCAATCCATTTTCAACGATATAATTTTCAATTTCCTTTAAATAACCGGCGTTACGATAATCTTTATTCAACCCGCTAAAAACCACTTTCGGCGCGGATAAACCGGAATTTTTCAATATTTTAAGAGCGCCGAGAACAACCATGTGATTTTTATGCTTCCAGAACTGATTGGGCACATAAAAATATCTATCAGGCAAGCCATATTCAACTTTAATAGCCTCATATCGATTTGAATCAAAGTTATCGACGGCGACGGCCTGCGCGAAATTAAGCACGCGGCCTTTATCGGCAAATCGTGGGGCGAACTTTCGATAATCATCCAATGCATCATTACTGCTCAGAATAACGGCGGCCGAATTTTCAGCGACTTCGGCATATGTCCTGTTTCTATATTCAAGAAGCCGGCCGGTAAACATATAGGGAAGATGAATATGCTGAAAATCAGGTATCCATCCTATAGATATAACGCCCGGCCCGGCATCGGCATTCGAAACATGTGAAAGAACATCTATTTTATTGGCCGCAAGTCCTTTTTCAAGCGGCACATTACGGCCGATAATTTTTTTTAATATCCGGCCGGTATAAGAAGATAACGAAGATGTTTCCAGGCAGGAAAGCCCGGCGCATTCGCAGCCGATATCGAGCCTGGATTCAATCTCACGCATTTGAGAAGGCGGAGTTAAAACAACCGCTTCGATCCGGCGTCTAAATCCCGGATTATTTAACGCGCTCAAAAGACTTTTATAATAATTAAAACCGCCCGTCCATGAGTTTATGTCTTTAATAATAAATCCGACTCTTATCATAAGCCCCGATTATACATGATAAACGGGCATAAGTCAATAAAATAAAAGAATAATCAAAACAATAAAACATGGCAAAACACGGTTTAGCGCATCGATAAAGTAACGTCAATATGCCGATATTATAAATGCCAATAATATAAATTGAATAATCCGCCTGGTTATGTTAAAATACTGCCATGAATATGATAATGAAGTTAAAGAATGCGCTGCCCTCTAATTTTTTAAATGCCGCCGCCATTCATAATATATTCTGGCTCGCCTTCGATAAACTTATAAGGCTTGCAGCCGGATTATTCGTAAACGTATGGGTCGCTCGCTACATGGGACCTGAGTTGTACGGCCATTATAATTACGTTTTTTCATTCGTTATCATTTTCAGCGTATGCGGAGCGCTCGGATTGGAAGGCGTAGTAATTCGGGAATTAGTAAGGCGGCCCGAAGATAAAAACCATATTCTCGGCAGCGCATTTTTATTAAAAATAGCGGGAGCGTTTTCCGGCATAGCGCTTACGATCGCTTCAGCTTCTTTAATGAACGTAAAAACCCCGGACTGGCTCGTTCTTATATCTATATCCACGCTTTCATTCATATTTATGCCTTTCGAAGTGCTCGATTATTTTTTTCAATCGCAGGTTATGTCTAAATATATAGTTCTGGCGAGAAATATTTCACTTATCGTCTCATCGGCGGTACGGCTTTATCTTATATCGGCCGGCGGCTCGCTTATCGCATTTTTAATGACCAACGTTTTCGAGGCGGCCGTCACGTTCTGCGCGCTCGTTATTTTCTTTTCGAAGAAAGAAAAAATAACGTCCTGGCGCTTTTCGCTTTCAATGATGAAAATGCTTATATTCGATAGTTTTCCGCTTTTTATGACATACCTTATGACTTTAATCGGAATGAAAATAGATCAATTAATGCTGCCGGCAATGATCGGTGAAAAACAGCTCGGATATTATTCGGCGGCCATTAAAATATCTGAAATCTGGTATTTAATACCCATGTCTATCTGCTCCACTTTTTTTCCAATACTCATTAATATAAAAAAAAAAAGTATAAGCCTTTATATGAAACGTTTTCAAATGCTATACGATTTTATGGCGATTGCGGCATTTTTTATTATCATACCGGTTTTCACCCTCGCGCCTGAAATAATACCATTTCTTTACGGCCCGCGTTATATCGAATCATCGGCAATACTCGCCGTTCATATATGGGCCGCGCTTCCGGTATTTCTCAGCGTCGTATGTCAATATTATCTTATAGTCGAGAAAAAACAACGCCTTTCCTTTTATAAAACCATTATAAGCGTTATTACAAACATAATTTCGAACTATATCCTCATACCTCTATACGCCGCAAAAGGCGCGGCTTTTTCAAGGCTGATATCGGAATTTATTTCCACCTATATTTTCGATATGCTGCATCCCGCGCTCAAACCCGCTTTTAAAATGAAAATACGCGCCACAACTTTAATATCGCTATCGAATTCATGCGCGAAACTTATCAACCGTATTAAAACCGCTGAGTAAAACAAATATAATCCTTCACCACGATTCAAAATAACAGCTATCCAGAATAATTTTGTTTTTCACGCGGCCATGATAATTTTTTATATTAACGCTTGACAATCTATGAAATAATCAATATAATGACATATAATCACATAAAATAATAGCTTTAATAGTTTGGTTCTAATAATGATGATACAATTAATACGATATATGAATAATACGCGGGAGCCGGAATAAATGATACGTAAATTAAAAGAATCACTGAGCGGCGCGCGTTTCGTTTTATTCGGTAAAAAACCCTGGAGCGCTGGTTACTATGCTTATAAAAAAAAGTGCATAATAAAATCGCTCGCATCCGAATCGCTCGACATGTCCGATCTTCCAAAAGGATTCGGCCACAGGCTTGACGAACGCGCGGTAGAATACCCATGGCTGTTTTCACGTCTCGACGAACGAGACGGCGCCCTGCTTGACGCAGGATCGGTACTAAATTATGATTATATAATAACGCACAAAAAATTAACGAATAAAAAAATAACTATAATGACGCTCGCTCCAGAACCTTATTGTTTTTACAAAAAATCCGTCTCTTACGTATTCGGCGATTTAAGAGACATGTATTTTAAAGACGGCGTTTTCGATAATGTAGTATCTCTTTCCACTATAGAACATATAGGGCTCGATAACAGCATGATATACGCCCGCTCGCCCGTTTATAATGAAAATCGCCCGCACAGCTATCTTTCGGCTATCGCGGAATATAAAAGAGTTCTTAAAACCGGAGGGCGTCTTTATTTAAGCGTGCCTTACGGACGGCATAAAAATCACGGCTGGTTTCAGGTATTCAATTTCGCCATGATCGAAAAAATAAAAGAAACCTTTGCGCCGGCGGCAATAGACGAATGTTATTTTCGATATACGCCGGCGGGCTGGATTAATTCGAATGCCGGAGATACCGGTGATTGCGAATGTTTCGACATAAATTCGCGCCGGCAATACGACGCTGATTATGCCGCGTTTTCAAGGGCCGTCGCATGTATAACACTAATAAAATAAAATAAATTTAATTTAATAAACTAATATTTTAAATAAATATAAAACAATAAATTATTTATGATAAATTTTCTTAAAAAAATAGGCATTTTATCAGGTTTTATAAAGGTTAATTATACGATAGGTTCGAATTCGACGCTTTATCCGGGCGCTAAAATTTATAACGGCCATAACGATATAAGCAGAATAAAAATAGGCGATAACACTCACATACGGGGCGAATTACTTTTATTCGGCCATGGCGGTTTGATAGAAATCGGAGATTACTGTTATATAGGCGAAAATACTAAAATATGGTCGGGGCTTTCCATCAAAATAGGATCGCGCGTGCTTATATCTCATAACTGCAATATATTCGACAACGACACTCATCCGCTCGACTCCGCGGCGCGCCACGAACAGTTCAAAACCATAATAACTTCAGGCCATCCCGCGTCGATCGATTTAAACGACAGCGCCGTAATTATAAACGACGACGTTTTAATCGGAGCGGGCTGTATAATACTAAAAGGCGTAACCATAGGGCGCCGCTCAATAATAGGCGCAGGCAGCGTGGTTACTTCGGACGTTCCGCCCGATACAATATTTGCGGGCAATCCGGCCAGATTAATCAAAAAACTCGACGGCGAAAATACATCCGCCAGAACGTCTGAATAAAGCTGAAATAAACCCGTTTATTTTATAATAAAAAAATAAAAATATGAATTCAAACATTTATACGGCCGATCAACAAACATCGGCCGGCGATAAAACAAATAAATCTCTTATCAGCTGGGAAGAAGCCGTCGATAAAATAAAAAAAGACCCGGCAATGAATCAGCTTGTTATAAATTCGTACTTCGACGACCCTGTTTTTGTTGCCGCCGAAAGATTTTATAAGAGCGGCGAATGGAAAGCCACGCGCGAATTGATCGATTCTCTATCCGAATTTACAGATACGGCCGGGCGGAATCTTTCGGCGCTCGACATCGGCGCCGGACGCGGAATCGCTTCATACGCGCTTTCACGCGACGGCTGGAAGGTAACGGCGCTCGAACCCTATAAAAGCGAAACAATCGGCAATATCGCCATACAAAAAATGATCGCCGGACTCGATATAAAAAATATAACGCTTGCCTGCGATTACGGTGAAAATTTAAAATTCGACGATAAAAGTTTCGATCTGGTATATATGCGTCAGGCGCTTCATCACGCTAACGATCTCGAAAAATTTTGCGCCGAAGCCGGGCGCGTATTAAAGCAAGGCGGCATTTTCATAGCGGCGCGCGAACATATAATAAGCCGAAAAAGCGATCTGAATAAATTTTTAACGAACCATCCGCTGCACAAATATTACGGCGGCGAAAACGCTCACACGACGGCCGAATACACGACAGCCATTAAAAACGCTGGAATCCGGCTGAAAAAAATACTTAAAACCTATGATTCTAACATTAATCTTTTCCCTGAGACACGGGAATCCGTCGCAATTAAAATATATCAAAAATTAAAATTTAAACCGCCCGGCTTTATAATTTACGCTATATTAAAAACGCTAAATCTATTAAACAATACGCCCGGAAGGCTTTATACCTTCGCCGGAATTAAACGCTAAATTCAGCGAAAACGGCCTGTATAAAATCAATATTTATTTCAGAATAAGTCAATTCTCCGAGTATGAATTAAAACAATAAATAACGAATAATGAATTAGTTCATTAATAACGCAAAAATACTTAAAAAATAATTAAATTTATTAAATGAGAGTAAAAAAATATGAAAAATATAATTATCGTTACCGGAGCGCACGGTTTTTTAGGGCGCCACTGCGCCGCGGCCGCGAGCGCCGCGGGCTTCGAAATATATGGAATAGGTCATGGAAGCTGGCCGGAATCTGAATATTCCGCTTTCGGAATTAAAAAATGGATATCTTCCGATATTACCTGTGAATCTTTATGCGCGCTTAATTCGAGCGGCCGGATCGCGGCGCTTATTCACTGCGGTGGCGGCAGCTCCGTGGCATATTCATTAGAGTACCCTTCGCTTGACCATCAGAAAACGGTCGGTAGTACTCTTGGAGCGCTCGAATATTTAAGGCGCGAAAATCCGGACGCTCATTTCATATATCCATCATCTACGGCAGTTTACGGCGCAGCGCCCGACGCGCCGATAACCGAAAACCGGCCGCGAGCCCCGATATCGCCATACGGTTTCAATAAAGCCGCAGCCGAACTTCTCTGCGAATGTTATTATAAAAATTATTCAATAAAATGTCATATCATAAGATTTTTTTCGATCTACGGCGCCGGGCTCAAAAAACAACTATTATGGGACGCATGTAATAAAATAACCGGAACGCGGACGGGCGGCACGGTAAAATTTTTCGGCACCGGAGAAGAAACCCGCGACTGGATAGAAATAAACGACGCAGCCGCGCTCGTATTAAATGCGGCGGCCGCCGGTCCGGACCGGAAATTTGAAATAATAAACGGCGGCACGGGAATTAAAACCACCATAAAAAACACCATATCGACGGTCGCGGACGAACTGGCCGGATACGGAATAAGCGGCCGCGCGGTTGAATTCATAAACCGCGCAAAAGCCGGCGATCCGTCTTATTATCTCGCCGATACCGCAAAAGTATTTCAAACCGGCTGGAAACCCGCCGTTAAGTTCAAAGAAGGAGCGGCGCGCTACGTCAGATGGTTCGTTAAAACATACCTGTAATTTTCACGCGCGCTAACAAAACATTTTTTATCATTTAATTTTACGGATATAAAATGAACCCGGCTCACAGGCAGGATTAAGACGAGGACACTTTTCACGAAGAAGCCCGTAATGATTATGACGTAAATAATTCAAAGCGCCTATTATTTCATAATCTTTATTCGAAGTTAAAAAAGCTTCAAGCAAATATTGCTCATTCCAGAAAAGAATACAGTCTATAAGCCAGCTCGCCGGATAATCACGAGGCGAAAAAATATCGTGCACATGTACTATTACGCCTTTATTCAAAACGGGCAGTAATTCAAGATATTCAAACAGCACATCGCCCTGCGGCCTTATAATGTGCGATGAATCTATAAAAAGTATATCGTTTTCCTTTAACTGCATAAAAATATCCGTTTCCGCCGTTTCCACACGGCGTCTGATAAGCGTAACGGGAGTTTTTTCGAGCCACGGCATTTCATAAGGTTCGATACATATATGGCGGCATTCATAGTTTTTATCTTCAATTTTATTTTTATTAACGGCCATAATGGCTATTTTAGTGGAATGCCCGCTTCCGATTTCTATTATGGTACGCGGTTTTAAACGCCGTATTAAGGAGTACCAGTATTCACAATCACCGGCCTTAAACGAAGGATTATCAAAATAAAACTCAAGATCGCCGCCGCGTTTATCAGGTAATCCGGAAAGTTCGCCGCCGTAATTCATAGAACTCAAAAAATCGAGCTGCCCGGAAGCGTTCCAGTCTATCCCCGGCAGGCGGCGTTTCTTATCCAGCGCAACGCGAAGATGCTTCTCGTTAAAAAGCGGCTCATAATAATGATCTATAACGGGTATTACACCGGCTTTCAAAAGCGCCGCGCGCGATGCTCGCATCCTTGCCAGCCCTAATTTTCTAATTAAACGCAAAGGAAACGCGCATAAAAAAACTACGGGAAATAAAATTAAATCGATAACCCATAAAACAACAGGCGATATTTTTTTAAAAAATTCACGCATTTTTTTTCGCATACAATCGATACCTTTCATTTAATCGCATTTAATTTCTCGCTCAAGCGAAGCGCCGTAAGTTTAGAATCAAAACGTTCAGCCGTTTTTAACGCCGCGCAACGCATTTTTTCTTTAGCAGCCGTACTTAAAACATAATAAGCTTCGAGTTTTTCACATAACTCAGACGCCGAACCCGGCCCGAAAAAAAAACCGTTTTTACCTTCCATGATATAATCACATAACGCTCCAATACGGCTTCCTATAACCGGAACGCCGCAGGCAAGGGCTTCAATTCCGACCAGGCCAAGGCTTTCTTTAAAAGTCGGAAATATAAAAACGTCCATGGCGGAATAAAAAACTTCGAGTTCACCGTGTAAAGCAGTACGCTCGAACACAATAAATTCCCTCAAGCCGAGCTCTGTGGCGGTTTTTTCAAATTCGGCCCGCTGAGAACCATCGCCCGTTATTAAAAGCGTAAAATCTTTCAACGCGCGCTTTTTTTTAAATAAAGCGGCCGCTTCGAGAAATACCCGCCACCCTTTATTTTTTTCGATCCTCGAAACATAGCCTGTAACAAAATTATCTTCAGGTATCAAAAATTTCCGGCGGCATAAAATTTTATCGAGCGGTTTAAAATTAAGCGCATCGACCCCGCCGGACGGCGATACGAATATTTCAGGGACCGCGGCGCCATAAAGCGAAATTATTAAATTTTTATAATAACGAGAAGGCGCGATTATAAGAACGGAACGCATGAAAATTTTTTTAATCAGAGCGTTTAAAAAATAAAAATGAATAAAACGCCGCCAGACGCCTTCTACGGCAATATCACCGCCGTGAACGTTGACGACGAATTTTACGTTTTTTATAAGAGAAACGAAATAAAGCGGCAAACATACGTGAGAAACGAAATGAGCGTATATCAAAACGGCATCGCCGGACAACGCCTTATAAAAAACCGTAACGTAAAAAATTGCATAAAGTATTACTTTATGCAATAAACAAACAGGAGTTTTTGAAATCACCGCTTTATCGACTATAAATCCCGAATTTATAAGATTTTTTTCGGTGTTTTTCACGAAAATGCCATAACCCGGCTTCTTATCGGTCGGATATAAATTGGATACAAGCAGTATTTTATTCATTTATCCATTCGTTATTCATTTTCATTCATTATTCGCCATAGACTTCTATTTCAGCAAGCGACACTTTTTTCTTAAAGCCGTATGAATCTTCGACGGCCACTTTTATATAACGCGCCGGGATTTTTTTATCGAGCCTGCCGCAAAGCCGCGAATAAGGCCTGACAAACATATCATCGGTTATAAGGTTATAGCTTCCAAGCTCGCGCGCATAATAAAGCGAAATATTGCGAGAATCGAGCTCGCCTGAATTATAAACGATTACCGAGTTTATCCTGCGAACCGTGCCAAGATCTATTATTACCCATTTCGGAAACTCATCGCCCGGCGAAGTATAATACGTTTCATTAAAACCCGATGGCCGCGTAATCCCGTCGGTAAGAACGCCCGGCCGGCAATTATGACTTCTCGCGCTTTCAATATAATTTTTTCCGACAGCATAATTTATTCCGGATGCAGGCACCCCTGAATCCACGTCTGTATCCGATAACGATTCAAACGATGGCTTAACTTTTACGCCGGCCTTTGAAGCCGTAAAACTATTATAACGGCTGGCCGGATTGATAAACACATCGAAAAGGGCGTCGGCTATAAGTTGATGCCCGCGCGCGCCGGGATGTATCATATCAGGCAGAAATAAATTCATAAGCCCGGCGGCGCCGGCCGCCTCGTTAAAATTTAAAAAATTATCTACTAAATCGACGCGGTTGCGAATAGCGAGTTCTCGCACGGCAAACACGTACGGCATCAGACGGCGGTTAGTTAAAACCGCTATTTTGTCGCCTGGAAGCGGCGGCGGCGTCATCAAAATAACGGCGGCGCCGGCCGCTCTCAGCCGTTTTATGTAATCATCGAGCAATGTTTTATATCTTTCGAGCGGCACTTTAGATTTACCGTCGGAGCCGGCGGAGCAATCGTTCGTACCGAACATCACGATCACCACATCGGGTTTTTCGAGAAATATTTTGTCGAATCGGGACTTCGCGTCTTCTACGGTCTGCCCCGGAACTCCGCCATTGACTATTCTCGCATCTATTTCAGCGGCCGCAAGTTTTCGTGAAAGCAAAAACCTGAAAGAATCCGAATTAGTGAGCGAATGTGATCCGGTCTGCGCGAAGCCGAACGTTATCGAATCGCCGAAAGCATATATCTTAACAGGATTAGCATAACAAACTTCCGGCGCCGATAAAGGTAAAATTATTAAAAATGCGGCAATTAAAAGATAAGCTAATTTTATAAAATTCATATTATATGCACCCGGGACTATTCATCGTCTTCGTCTTCATCCACGGCTTTCTTTTTATTTTTACGGCTTGATTTAGCCTTTTTCCCCGAAGCGTTAGGCGGCACGCCCATCGATTTATTAGAAATAGTGGCAAAACTTCTCCATGAATTACCGGGACCGCTGTTTTCACTATAAGTAGCCGTTCCTTCATCAAAATTAAAACACATAAGGCCGGTAATAAGATTTTTCTTTTTATCTTTATACATACCCGAAGCGCAAAATGAATTTTCATTATAATTAGAAGGCAGTTCAAGACCGGCGTTCATGAATCCGGTGCCGCCCGTTATAGGCTTCACATAAGCCGTTCCATCGGAAGGCGACCACGCAACAAACCAGTGCGCGGTTTCTTCCCAGCAAAATGAAATAACGGCGCTTTCCGTAAATTTATCGGCCGGCCTGGTTACGTTATCGACATTACGCCATGCCTGCCAGGGCGAAAGTATATTTCGAGTTTTTATATCGATAGTATTTACAGTTGAATACATCGAACCGTCTTTTTTGTTATAGCTATAAAGGCATACGGCTACGCGTCCTTCACTCGGTTCGCAAAAACTTATATCGACGGCTGTATTACCGGCGTCATAATTAGGAAACGGCGTAGCCACCTGGCCCATAGCCACCCAGCTGAACCAATTATTGGTAGCATGATCATAAAAAGCGATATATACCGTTCCATCTTTGATATTAACGGAGCTGATCGCCAGAAAATTAATATTCGAAGCAAATCCTATGTAAGTATCGCCGCCGGCAGCCAATTCAGGCGCCGCGCCGCCGGCTTTAGCGGTAACCAGCATCGATTTTTCCGATTTTTCACTGCCTGAAACGGCTTCTATATAGTAATTATAGCTTTTACCGGGTTCGACATCGGTATCGATATATTTAAGCCCCGGTATTTTTTTCAACACGGCTATTTTTTTAAATTTATCACTTTCGAAACCGTCGCCAGCCGAACGATATACATTAAAAGAATGCTTTGAAAGATTATATTCGCCTTCCCAGCTCAATTTTATGCCCTGCTCTTTTTTACTGAATTCCGCTTCGAGATTTTCAGGCGCCTGTAAAACGGCCGTTTTTTTACCGGACGAAGTTTTTTTACCATTAGCGGTTGAAGCCGCGGTAGTTTTAGCGGTTATATCCACCGCGTTCGAAGCGCCGGATTTTTTATTATCCGCGCCGCGCGCCACTACCCGATAGCTGTATTTTTTATTTTTTTCAACGTCCGAATCGACAAAACGCCCGTTATTACCAGAAACATAACCTACGCTTATAAAACTGCCGCCGTCAAGAGCGCGTTCCACATGATAACCGGTAGCGCCAGTTACAGTGTTCCATTTAAGCTCGATCGATTTCCCTTTATAAACGGCTTTTAAATTAGACGGCGCGTCCGCGCAATATCCCGCGGATGAAAATAACGCCAGAAGTAACGTCATAACAATAATCACATAAAATACACCCTGAATTTTTTTCATGTCCGTACACCTCAACCTCGATAAAATTAAATTAAATAAATTTAACGACGCCTGAATATTACTTATTTTATTATAGTTACTCAAACGGCCGCATACCTATATATACATTAAAATCCGTTGTAAGTCAAGATAAAAAAGATATTAAAAAGGCGTTAATATTCTTCCTTGACGTTATTATAATATTTATAATCATGATCCTGAGTAAATTTAAACGAATCGAATTCAGCGTAAAATTCCGAAAAAGTTTTATAATTCGAAGGATTATTATTCGCCCAGGTAACATCCAGTTTCTTCCATGAGCCGTCAAGATAAATTAAATTCCACTGATGACCATAGCCATTCGAATCATCGCCGGATTTTCTTTTGACCGGCATGCCGCAGGAACGGCACATGGCGGCAAATAATTCGGCATAATCATTGCACACGCCCCTGCGTCTTATTAAAAAATGAGACGGCATAAATACAGAATTCCAGCTACTTTCAAGATAACCCGGAAAGATCGTATCATAAGTGTCGTAAGTAAAAGCGCCGGCAGAATCGCCAAAAACTAAAAACTCATATATTTTTTTCACCTTTTCAATATCGGAATTAAGCCCGGCCGTAAGATAAGCCGCATAATCCCGGACGAATTTATTGCCGCAATTAACATCTCGCGAAGGCAATAGATAAATTAAATCCGAAGGCACGGCTTCGGTGCAGCTTACCTCAAAAACCAGGGTGCTCGAATTTTCATTTACCGCCGTAAACATGGGAGCGCGAGGATAAAGAGTATCATTTTTCGCGCGGTAAGTATATATTTTAAAATCGCCCGGTTCGGTAAAATATATATATCCGTCAAATCTATTCTGCGAATCTACCGGAATCGAATAAGAATTAACCGTAGTAACCACGCCGCCGGACGATTTAGTAACGCTGAATAAAACGCCGTGATAAAAACGATCTGTATATCCGGCATTAAGCGGTCTGGCGGAACCGGATATACGCATATACCGTTTGACCGTCTGATAACGCTTTATATTATCGTCAAGCTGTATGTCGCTTTCGTCCTTAGAACCCGTGAAATAATAAACGCTCCCGGACGGCGCGGGTGACGATTGCACTCCGCCCGAAACCGTGAGTATTTCCGGTATTATAATATCCGTATAAGCGTCCGACTGCGACGGCTGCGATACAGGAAGCGTATGCGGGCCAAAAGCGACGACGCCCGCGCCGCTGATAGTAAAATCCGTATCTTCGGTTATATTAATAAAGTAAGATCCGCCGCGAGTTAAAACCGGGTCTATGCCTTCAAGCGCGCAGGGCGTGCCGGCCGAATCGGTTACAACCGAAAAAAAAGTACCGGCCGATACATTCCATTTATATATCCCTTTAATTATATCATACTTTTTCATTAAGTCAGAAAAAGTAATTTTTTCAACTTCCGGCGATACGCCTATTAAATTAAATCCGGCTTTAAGTGAAACCGCGGAAATTTCAGCTACGGCCGCGCCTGAAACGACTATACTGGCGTCTGCCAGCGATTTAACGATATAACCTTTGCCCGCGCTCAGCGCCGAAAGCGTCCCTTCTGAAAGACTTAAAAACGCGCCGGCGGACGGGCTGTAAAAAAATATATCTTCGATAATAAGTATATTATCCTGACGAAGTTTCGACGCGGAAGAATCAGAAGGCGCGATTGTAAAGCTAATAAAATTAAAGCCCTCCTTTAAAGACACCGTTTGTTCGGCGGCCATAATATCAGA
>CAYQWL010000002.1:13751-16790 GCA_964421195.1 uncultured bacterium
CGGTAAAACCGCGCCGATTAAAATAAAATAAAAAATTATCATAACATTAATAATTTGTTTTTTCATACCATCTCCCCGTCATTTTATAAATTTAAATAAATATTCAATATCAAGAATATGTTTATACGCTATGTTGAATTTTATATCATAGTATCATAAAAATAAATATGCGTCAACTTTAAATTTACGCAGCGCCAAATTTGTGCGGTTTAAATAACGCGGCTAATTTTTCTATAAAATTACAGGCCGACAATTAAAAAAACGGAACGTTATTAAGCGTCCCGTTTTTTTAATTTGATTTCCAGCCGGCCGCGGTTTTTAAATACGCGCGGCGGGCTTATAATAACCGGCTATATCCGGATTAGAATTTAACGTTGAGGTCTAAACGGACCTGATCGTAATCGGCGGGACCGTTGCCTGCGCCAAGAGCTGCATAATCAGTGTCACCGGTTTTAAATTTAGTGGTTCTGTAACGAAGTTTAAACGCGGTGTTTTCTCTATACTGATAAGTCGAAACGAGCTGAGTGGTATTCTGGTCAAAATTACCGGTAAGAGTGCCGGCCGCATTAAGTTTTTCTTTACCCTTCAAATCTTCATACCATAAATCGAGGTTTAATTTTTCAGTAGCTTTATAACCTACTATAAAACTTGCGATTTTAGAGTTATTATGATTATCGGCGATGCCGAAACCGTTTCTGGTGCACATTGCTACGTAAGGAGCGTTATCCGAATAAGGCTGATCGGTATAATCATCGTTAGCCGACAGTATTCTAAAGTCTTTTTCGCGTTCCTGATACATTAAAGTCAAATCCCATGTAGGATTAACGGTCCATTCCGCGCCGAGTTTAAAGCCTTTGCCTTTCCATTTAGCCGCCGCTAAAGCGAACGGATTGGCCGCATAAAGGTCTTTGTCTTTTGAAGGGCTCTGATCGGCATATTCTAAGAAAGCCACTACGCTTTTACCGATTTTACCATCTAAAGTAAGGCCGGCTACATTCATCGAGTTATAAGCCATACCGGTGCCGTTTACTCTTGCGAAAGCGTTAGTTTTATTCATATAATATGCGCCGGCCGATACATGATTCCATGAATGATCAACGGTAAACAACTTGGTGTCGATGCCGTCGTTAGCCGAAGCAGCCGCGCCGGCTACAGGAACTAAACCTCTTGTATCAAAACCGCCGAGGCTGAAATGAGTGCCGCGATAATGTTTTTTAAGCATGATACCATCGACTTCGTTATCGAAGATGAAAGCTTTGCCAACGGTAAGCGTCATACGGCCGATTCTCATATTATCTACTATAGTGCCGCCGAAATTTTTAATATCGATATAGCCTAAATAAAGGTCGCGGTTGGTATCGCCGGTAGTAACATTATTACCGCCGTTTACAGGGTTATTCTGAACGCCAAAGCCATGAATGGTCGAATCCTGTAATGAAATAAACGCCGTTACATTATCATCGATATTGCCTTTAATATTCATACGCATTCTATTAACGAATCTGGAATTGCCGCGATCGGCAACGCCCGCGTTCAGGCTTTTGTATTTATTTTCTTCGAATCTAATACGGTCTTCAATAGTCAGTTTAATCTTGCCGAGGCCGCCTTTTTTAAGCATATCGACATCTGATTTTAAAACATCGACATCGTTGCGTACGACTTTAACTTCTTCTTCGAGGGCCTGAACTTTTACGCCAAGAAGCGCAAGTTCATCGGCGAATTCAACCGTAAGTTTTTGAAGCGTATCAAAATCGGCTCCGCCGAATTTTTTGTCGATCAAACGAGCTACCATTAAAGCCATCTCATATCTGGTCATAGCCTTGGCGCCTTTGAACTTACCATCGGCATAACCTTCGAGCAAACCTTTAGCCGCGAGGCTATGAACGGCTTCATAAGCCCAATGGCTCTTCGGCACATCTGAAAACGGGCCGGCGAAAGCCGAACCGAACGAAGCGGCCAGAAATACCGCTGCTACTAAAATTAATAAACTCTTCTTCATTGTAATCCTCCTTAGTGATTTAAAACGCAAATACTTCGATCACGACAGGCAAATTAACGCCGCGGGGGATTTAAATCTCTCATAAAGCTTCCATAGTTACCTTTATATTTAATTTAAAACCGCGCAGCCCTTTTTCGCAGGACGTATAACGCGCATTCGCGTTTATTAACTTTAAAGGCCGTTTAAAACATCAGAACTGCATCCGTGTCACTAAGAAAATTTCACCTCCTTCTTTTCACGAAAGCGTTCCTTGAATGTTTTGGGGAACTTTAAATTTAATAATATAAACATTTTAAAAAAACACATTTATTCAACCGTCAATATATCTTCGGCAAAAAATTTATTTATTTAATAAAAAACTTCAACTTAACGAAATAATTTTAACAATTATTTCATTAAGCGCGGTAGGGCATTATATAAAAATTTTATTTTTCTTTCGTTGGTTCCGATTAAAATCGTTCTCATCTTTATCCGTACTTATCATCGCACTGTAATTTAATTCAATGCGATCAAACTTACAGGCTTACTTTTAATTATAAATTAAACACCAATTGTAAATTACATACATTAACTCTTCTATTAATCGACATTTTTTAAAAATATTTAACATTGATTTTTATTATTGCTTTTTTATGAGCATCATATTATAATATCGTTTATGAACGAAAAACTTAGAAATGAATTATTAGAAGGGCTTTTAAATTCACAGCTTTTCATGAATATGGAAAAAAATACACTTTCGGAATTTTGCTCTATAACCAGATTACGATTTACCAGGGCAGACGAGCAAATATTCTCAGACGGCGAAAAAGCCGAAGGCTTTTATATCATTAAAAAAGGGAAAGTAAAAATATATAAGTTATCAGCCGCCGGTAAAATTCATATAATACATATATTTGGGCCCGGAAGCCCTTTCGGCGAAGCGGCGGTATTTATGCAAAACCGCTTTCCAGCCTATGCCGCAGCAATAACAGACTGCGACCTCATTTATATAAAATTCGATGATTTTTTAAAACACCTGAAAAAAGACCCTCAATTCG
>CAYQWL010000002.1:16800-70900 GCA_964421195.1 uncultured bacterium
AAATATTATAGCAACATTATGCATCCGGCTAAAAACATTTTTAAACGCCATTGAGGAATTATCATTAAATGAAGTATCCACGCGTTTAGCTAAATATCTTATACAGCTTGCAACCCCAAACAATACGGCACATAAAAACAATTTAGCAACCACGGCCTTAAAAAACGCCATCATTGATTCAAATACAGACACCGCCATGATCACTCTCAACATAAAAAAAAACATTCTGGCCGGCCAGCTTGGAACTATCCCTGAAACTCTTTCACGCACTTTCTCGAAATTAAAAAAGCAGGGCATTATTCAAATTAACGGTAAAACTATAACTATTTTAAGCCTGAAAAAACTCAGTTCGCTGTTCTTATGAATATTACATAAAAAAACGATATTGATTATATCTATAAATGCTTGACAAAATCCTGTCATTCTGTTATTTTAATTCCCGTCCGTTTCATCGAGCTATAAAACATTGCAGCTTTAATTTTTTAAAATCGCTTTGCCGTAAACATTTTCAATAAACCGTCATTATCCGAATTTTATTGCGGCAGTTGTAATATACATTTTAACAATCACTAAATTATATAAGCAAACGTTAATTACATAATAATCGTCAGCACATCAATAATCATTTACAAAACAAATACAAAGCATAAAAACATTTTAATTAAAGAGAGGAAACATTTATGAGTAAAAACCGGGCTAATTTTAAAATCACCTCAAAATTATTTTTTTTAATTTTATTCACCGCCGCAATTGTATTTACAGGCTGCTCAAGCGATAGCATCAACAACGCCACGCCCGCAAAGGTAATTTATACCGACGCTAAAGCCATAGACGCTTCAGGCGGCTCCTTCAGTTCACCCGCGCATAAAATAGGCATAGAAATAACGCCTTCCACATTTTACCAGCAATCACAGGTAAGCCTGGAAGTGCTGGATATGCAACATTCAGACGTTCAAAAAGACGGATTTTTTTATTCACCAAACGGCGTCAATTTCACATTCGAGCCCGCTTCGCTTGACGGCATCGGCCGCGCAGCCAATTCTTCCGCTATACGTGAAATCAGGACGCGGCTGCCATATGCAGGCGTTTATAACGAAGAGCATCCTCCGCTTTTTATCGCCATGAATCAAAACGGCCTGTTTATCCCCGTGGATTATGTGACCGATACCGTTTCTGCCACATTGATCGGGCTCATCGACACCATGGAAATAAATACGTTAATGGAAGACACTGCCGGAAAGCTCATTTTAAAATTATTCACCGCAAACCTTAACGCTACGCAAGACGCATCAGGCGCCATATCCGCATCAATCAAAATATTCAGCCGCGCGCACAATAAATTTGAGGCGGCGCCGATACCTTCGCTTGCCGGAAAACGAATAGCGCTCGTAGTTCACGGCATAACCAGCAATTTAGACCAATCAAAAGCTATGGGCGAATTTTTGGCGACTTTCAAAAAAAACGGCGCCCTTTACTACGATCAGGTAATCGGTTTTGAATATTCATCTAACGCCCGCATTTCCGAACTCGGAGCCAGAATGGCTGCCACGGCTTATCCTCACGTCGCATCCTGCGCCCAGCTTGATATATTCGCCCACAGCATGGGCAATCTTGTAGCGCGTTACGCCATGACCACACAGAACGTCGAAAAAGTGCCAAACCGGTTAAACATGGTCAAACATTATGTGGCGCTCGGCGGGCCACACGAAGGCGTGCCGCTGGTAACTCTTTCCGGGTTTAAATTTTTCGATATGATGGCTTATATATTCGGAGTTGATACCATCTATTGCGTTTACGACTTACTTACCTATGTCGATCAGCTTGAGCCATACACCGCCTTTTTAAGAGATTTAAACGATTTTTCAAAAAACGGCGGCGTTGGCCCCGAATATAAAACCCTGCGCGTTTACTCAATGACCGGCCAGACTTATTCAAATTATAAAATGGCGGGAATCATTCCGGCCGGAAAAATATTTAATTACATGTATAAAAACGCCGTCGCAAACTCGAAAAAAACTCTGGTTTATAAAATAGATGGGATAGTCGCCGATTACAGCGCCGGCAGCACCACCCAGAAAAATCTCGAAAAGCTTTCCGAATACCACAAAAATACGCCGGCGGCGGCCATTATTTTCCCGGAGCTCAATCACGGCGAACTTTTCAGCAGTTTAAAATCTTTAAATCAGATAAGCGATTGGCTTAACAATTACTGGGATTAAAAAACATGGCGACTGCGTTTTTAATTCAAGCCGCCATATGGCTTCTTCCGACAATTAAACAATTATAGCAACCAAGCATAAAATATAAAAAATATTAAATATTAAAGGAACCCGCGATGAACCGATATTTTTTTGAAATCCACAGCGGCAACGATCGTGAAGCGCCCGGCTGTGACAAATTCACGGCAAAAGCGCTTTCATATATAAAAACAAAATTAAAGCCAGGCGCGATTAACATATTAGATATAGGCTGCGGCCCCGGCGCCCAAACGCTGCAACTCGCATCGGAACTGCCAGACGCTTTTATTACGGCAATAGATACGCACCAGCCTTTCATAAACAGGCTTTCCATCACAGCTGAAAAGCGAGGATTCGCCGGCAGGATATCAGCCGTTAATATGTCGATGAACGCGATGAATTTTGCAAATGAAAATTTCGATTTAATATGGTCGGAAGGCGCCATATATAATCTGGGCTTTGACGCCGGGCTTAAAGAATGCCGGCGGCTTTTAAAGCCGGGCGGCTTCGCTGCCATTTCAGAAGCCGCATGGCTTAAATCCAACGTCCCCGAAGAATGCAGAGAATTCTGGAGCGAATGTTATCCAGCGATGCGCACGGTAAATGAAAATATCGAGGCAATACAAAAAGCAGGATTCGAACTGATCGCTAATTTTACTCTTCCCGGCTACGCATGGCTCGACAACTACTACGCGCCGCTAAAATTGCGGGCAGCTGAAATGCTTAAAAATAACGCCGGCATCGCCGAAGCTAAAGCCGCATTCGACGCGGAAATGTATGAAATCGCCATATATGAAAAATACGGAAAATATTATGGATATGAATTTTTCGTAATACGCCGAAAATAAGCCGAAACAATGTTTCAAATTTATAATATAAACTTATTCATATTTCCATACCATTATTTTATCGGAATTTTTTTTATCACGATAAGCTAAATAAGGCACTTTCTGACATACTGAAAGCGATAAATCGCAAACATCGTTCGAGCTAAAATCACGCCGTCCGATGACGCTCCAGTTTCCGGTTTCATTACTCATAACGGTTATGCGCTTTTCACTGGTATAATCACGGAACGCGACATATAAAACGCCGTTATAATCGGCAAGCGCGCAATCAGAAGCCGGTCCGTCAGAGACGCCTTCACCCGATATATTTTTCCATACGGCGCCGTCATAAAGCATCACTTTAACACGAGAATTCGCCATACCGTCGCAATAAGCCATATACAGGCCGCCGTTAATCTGACGAAAATTAAGATATGAAGCGTTTTCAGATGAAAATGCCTGCCCGCCTATATGTTCCCATATATCGAGAGTTTTGTTGAATTTAACGGCGCTTATTTTATTAGCGGCGGTTTTTTCAATATAAGCGGCATAAGGAACGCCGTCCAGAACGGCGAGTTTAATTTCTTTAACCTGCGAGCTGGATATGGCCGCCGCGCCAAGTTGCTTCCAATCGGCGCCATAGCGCATAAAAGCGTAAGGCCTATCAAAATTATCGCCATTACAATAAGCTACATAAAATTTATCATTGGTGTAATCAGAAATCTTAAAATCGAGATAATTGGCTTTCTTATGCGTAAAACCGGCCGCTCCCACATATTGCCATGAACCGTTCACAAAACCGATTACGCTGATTTTATTTTCTAATGAAGACTCGGTATAAGCGCAATAAAGAACGTTTTTATATATTACAAATGAATGATATTCAGCGGCTGAAAAGCTCGCTCCGCCGTCATTCACGGTCTTCCACAAAAACCCGTCAAAACGTCCGACACTCACTTTTGAAGAATTCCCCTCATCGATAAAAGCGATATGCGGTACCAGATAATTAAAATATAAAACGGGAGCGCGGCCCGGTTTAAACATAAAATCGATATCGCCGGACATTTTCCATGAAGGCAAAGACGGTTTTTCTTCCGGCGAAGTACCGCCGCCGAAAAAATGATCGCTGGTACCGTCCGAACGGCAGCCGGCGGAACTAAATAAAAATAAAAGCAACGCCGGCAAATATATTAATAAGAAAAAAACCGCACGCATTTTAATTCTTTTTTTAAATAAAATCATACGCAGCGCTCATTTTATTATTAGAGCCCGTCACTCCTCAATTAATCACCGAAAATTAACAACAATGGCAATATAAAGATAAAAGCATTTTACAATATTATCATTTAATTGACAAGCATTTATTATAATTATTATAATTTAATTATATTTTAACTATATTTTATTACAGCTTTGATTATAATTAATTTAAAAATAAACTTTACAATTTTAACATTTTCGTTTATAATTAATTCATTAAATTAAAAATTTAATATAAGTTCCAGCCAATTTAAAGTAACAATAAACGATTAAATTAACCGGATTACATTAAAAAATAAGCTTTATTAAGCTTCATCAAGTTAAATAATCAAGTCAGGTAAATAATTAAAACAAAAATACTCATTAATTTAATCATTATTTCAAATGGAGGTATTATCTCGATGAAAAAAATTTTAATCGCCCTTGTTGTTCTATCCATGCTTTTTACCGTTAGTTCGGTTTTCGCGGCTTCAAAAGACGTAACGCAGCTTCAAAAAACGGCCGAACTCACCGCTCGCGCCGACGCGGCCGAAGACGAACCGCTTCCAGGCGATCAACTTCCGGGCGGCGAGCCTTCAGCTCCTTCGGTTCCGGTTCCTGACGATCCGTCGGCTCCTATCGATTCTAAAGTCAGCCAGTATTATTGCGTCATACCAAATGACCATGTCAAAAACTTAGAAGCTCTTTGCGCTAAATATAATGCGCCTATAAGCATTTACCGTTCATTCAACCAGCTTATAGTATTAAAAAGACTTGGCGTTCTCGTAAAAGTAGATCCCACAAAAACATATTTCATCAAAAAACTTCGCGAAAATTATAATGCAAAACCATTAAGAAAATTATCGCTTAAAGTCAACGTATCGGTTAATTCGCTCACCTACGGCATTAGCAAAGCGGCCGAAGCGTCGGTTAAAAACGAATTCGAACCTATCGAAGCGATACTCGAAGGCATGTTAAAAACCCCTTACGGCTATCATAATACCATGTTTAAAACCATAGCTCTCAATTTTTCCGGCCTGCTCGATAAAGTAACCGTTAAAACCAATGATTACCTCGGCTTCGGCAAAAAACGCAAAATATTATTCAATCCTGTCGTAACCATTGAGCTCACCGCTTTAAATATGAATGGAAAAAATAAACATGTAACCATGTTTTACAAACAATTCGCCTATAAAACAATTAAACACGACGACAGCTATCAATGGGGCGAATAATAAAACCACATTTTCATAAAGAAAATCAATATAAACAATAAAATCAGCCGCGCATTCCGTGTTAGAATGCGCGGTTATTTATAAATAAAATAAGTAATAAATAAAAAACTATGAATGAAAATTACAAAATTAAATTTTTAACTCATATCCAGGCCGAAGATTTTAAAAATATGACTTACGGTCGTTATAAACCGTTTATCGCCTGGATGGATAATATTCTGGGAAAAATTTTCCCGGTGGGCCTTTATTACAAAAATCAGCCCGCGGGGTTTCTTCTGGCCCTGAATTCTTCATCTGAAAAAACGGCAGATATACTGTCGATATTCATAGAAAAACAACATCGCGGACAAAAAATAGCTATTGATATGATAAAATTTTTAATCGCCAGATGCCGCGAGGCCTCGATTAAAACTATCAGGACATTTTATTTTAGCAACCGCCCTTTCACGCCGATTATAAATAACATTTTCAATAAATGCGAATTTTTTCCGGCCAGACCGGAAGTATTTTTCTGTAAATGCGATAAAAACATCACCAGAATGCCTTTAATAGAATATACCAATCTGCCGGCCGGTTTTGAAACTTTTGACTGGAAAAGCATGAATTCAGAATTAAAAGAAAAGTTAAAATATGAATTGCAAAATAAAGATTGGTTCGATAAAAGGCTTTCGCCTTTTTCGCCGGAAGAAACCATAGTCGGCGGATTAAGCCTTGGACTTCGAAAAAAAAATAAAATAGCGGGATGGACTATATGCAATTATTTTAATGAAGACACGATATCATACACATCGATTTTTATAATGCCAGAATTTCAGGGCATGGCGCTCGGAATCGCCCTGCAAATGATTTCCATAAGAGCTCATCTTCTCACGAACCTCGCCCAAAAATATCCATTCGGCATGTTCAATGTAAGATATGACAATCCAGCCCGGCTGAAAGCGGTTAAAAATAAAATAGCGAAATACTCTATTGAACAATATGATCAGCTAATACGGGAAAAAAATCTTTAATGATAAAATGTAATTAAACATATATAATTTACAGGTCGAACATGAAAATAAGCGTTAACGACAAAAAAATGATAGCCGCAAAAGCCGCTTTTATAGAAGAACGCATATCCGGTTCCGTGATAGCGGCCGATTCAAACAATCACATAGAAAACGTTTTGAACCGTGAAAATAACAAAAATAATATGCATTCAAAACTCATACGGCGATGGGCCGAATTAACTTCGGACGTTTTCGATGATAAAGGATTTGAACGCCGCCTTAAATTAACATCAAAAAGCCTCGAAGCAATAAACGCCCTTACCGGCCCGGTCTTATGGAACGATGAAAAACCTTTACCAGAATGGATTTCAACATTAGAAGAATTTTTCAAAATTTTGCCCGCGTCTTATGATGAAATTATATCAGCGCTTCCTTCTAAATTAATGCCAGACGATTATTACGCTCCCTTTCAACATGTCTGGGCGCCGTGGCTTTTAATATGTCGCCGGAAATTAAAACACTTCGCCGGCCGGGCTTTTAACCTTTTAAGCGTCAATGCTGAAATTTCATGGCTGCGGTATATATTAAATTCATTAAACACGGAATTCGCGCTCTGCCTCAATTCAGCCTTCGAACTTCTTAAATCTAATAATTTTATTTTTTTCAGCATGCCTCCGGCAGAATCATTTCCCGAAGGTTCTAAAACCCATTATAATAATTTTTCGAGGGTAATGCTCGAAGGCGGCTGGCTTGATTTTTTTAAAAAATACTCCGTAGCGGCCCGGCTTATATCCAATTTATGCGAATGCCAGGCGCTATATTTATCAGACGTTCTTAAAAATTACGAAAAAGACGCGGATAAAATCGAAAAAACTTTCAACCAGAAAAGGAAGGCCGGCCGGATATCCGATTTAGAAGCCGGTCTTTCCGACTTTCACAACGGCGGAAAAAACGTCATTAAATTAAAATTTAAAAACGGACTCGCCGTTTATTACAAACCGCGCACCGGAAAAATCGACACTCTATGGGACGGAATTTTAAACTGGCTCGCGTCAAAAATAAAAAATATTAAATTTAAAACGCCGGTTCGGCTGAATCGTCAAACGCATACCTGGGTTGAAAACATACAGGCAAACGATTTAATAAAAAAAGAAGAAACCGCGATTTTTTATTATAAAGCCGGCGCCATATTAGCTTTAATATATGTTCTTGGCGGCACCGACTTTCATCAGGAAAATCTCATCGCCTGCGGCAGCGAACCCGTTTTAATAGATCTTGAAACGCTATTAAGCCCGTCAGTCAAACCTTTTAATTACACAAACATGGACGATGAAGATAAAAAAAATTATCACGGCCTTGAAAGCGATTCCGTTTTAAGAACATGTATGCTGCCTCTCTGGACGGCTGTTTCAAAAAACATTTCAAGAGATTACGGCGCGCTCACGCCCGACGATGACTCTTTTTATTCGCGCAGAAAATGGCTGGATATAAACACCGATAAAATGAGACGCGGCTATATAGACCGAAAAAATACTTTTTCGCCCAACATCCCCCGGCTCAACGGAAAATATATCGACACATTTAAATATAAAGAAAACATTATAAAAGGATTTAAAAACGCTTATAAAATAATTATGAATAACGGCGAAGAATTTTTAAACGAAACCGGACGGTTCGAAAAATTTAAAAACGCGCGCATACGTTATTTAACCAGACAATCGCAGGTATATGCCGATATGATCGACCGGCTGAGATCGCCGGCGTTAATGCGCGACGGCGCGGCTTTTTCTATAGAATCCGAAGGTCTGGCAAAACCGTTTTTAAACTTCGCTTCCACTGAACGCATCGAAGCGCTCTGGAAATTATTCGAAGCCGAAAGAGGCGAAATTCTTTCTTTAAATATTCCATTATTCGAATTTACTTTAGACGGGCTTTCAATTTATGGGCCGTCTGGAAAAATACTGTCCGATTATTTTTTGAAAACAGCTGTAGAACAGATTAAACGACGCACCATGAAATTGAGCGCAAAAGATCTCGAATTTCAATCAAATTTAATCGACGCTTCGTTTTTATGCCGTTATCCAGATAAAATCAATAAAAATACTCCGGCTAAAAAGAAAAATAACAGATCCGCGATCGATCTTCCGTTGATTTCCGATAAAGAATATATTAAAACGGCTCGGTCCGCGGCCTATCAAATTGCTGAAAAAGCGGTTTATATCAAAGGAAAACCGCAATGGCTCACGCTTAAAACCGACCCGGAAAGCCGGAAAAATTTTATCGGCCCCATAGATTTAACTTTATATGAAGGCGCTTCAGGCATCGGCCTTTTTCTTTGCGCATACGAAAAACTGACGGGCGATCGAACCTATCGCACGCTCGCTATAGACTGCTTTTCAGAAATCGAAGAATTATTAAATGACCAATCAGCCGCAGTTGCGGCCGTAAAATCATCATGCGGTTACTGCGGAGGAATGCCCGGCATTTTCTGGGCGCTTTATAAATCGGGAAATTATATTCAGGACGAGCGGTTAATAGCAATGGCAAAAAAAGGCGAAAATTTATTAAACGCAAAAAACGTTAAAGATAGCGATGCGACGGATATAATCGGCGGCGCGGCAGGCGGCGCGCTTGCATTTTCAGCTTTATACGAAGCCCGCGGAAATGAACGGCTTATAGAGCTCGTTAAAATCCATGCTAAAAATTTAATTAACAAACGCTTTAAATACGATAAATGGAATTTATGGCCGTCAGACTACGCGTCAAAGCCTCTTACCGGATTCGCCCACGGCGCGGCAGGCTACGCTCTATCTTTAGCTAAAGCTTATGAACTGACCCGTATCGAAATTTTTAAAGAAGCCGCGCTCGAAGCCATCGATTACGAAACTTCTAATTATATGCCCGAATATAATAACTGGCCGGATTTCAGACATAACCGGGCCTTAAAAACCGGAGAAACGGCTTTTATGGCCGGATGGTGTTCAGGAGCGCCTGGAATAGGGCTCGCGCGCATTAAAATGCCAAAATTTTTTCATGACCGAAAGATAAAAACCGATATCGAAAATGCTTTATCTTTTACTATAAATTTCAAGCATTTTTACAATTCACGCGATCACCTATGCTGCGGCGGCGCAGGCCGTATCGATTTTTTAATAGAAGCTTCCATAGCGCTTAATAGGCTCAATTTAATGGAAGACGCCAGAAAACAATTTTCATTTATAGTAAATAGAGCGGCTCTTAACGGCGGTTATACCCTGCCCGTCGAAGAATCAAAATCAATTTTTATGCCTGGACTTTTTACCGGCCTGTCGGGAATAGGATTAACCGCACTGAGACTTATCGATCCAAAAATAATTTCAAGCGCGTTAACCCCCTGACACCCGAAAAAAAGAGACGCCTTTACTTTAAGCGTCTCTTCTGGTTTTAATTATTAACCTGCTAATAATTATTTATTTAAGCCTGTCGGCTTTTATTTCCGCATTGTTCCACGATTCGCGCAGACGCGCTAAAAGAATATCGCGCATTACCTCGTGGGCCGTCTTCTTTTGTGCAGGGCGTTCGTTCAACAATCGAAACAACTCCTTTTTTAATTAGCCGAATGATACATTTCGCGTAAAACCGCTTTGATCAATAAATCTACTTTATCGCTCTGAATGCCTGTCATATTCATCTGTTTTGTATTATAAAGATTACCGAGAGCCAATACATAATTAGAATTTGTCATATTACCATCCTCCATACATTTTAATTTTCATACTCTACGATGGTTAATTAAAAACTACGGCTTACTTAATAAGCGCTGCTACATACAAGTTTTACATACAAAACATATATCGGCGTAAATTTGATTTACCTTAATTATTTTTCTTCTTAATATGGTATAAACTCCAATCCAGGGTTTGTGGCATGAACATCTTTAATTAAAGCTTCCCAGCCCGACATCGAACTTTTATAATAAATTTTTGACAGATAAATATCTTTAATTCCATCATATACAGCCGGAGCATTACCTGTAAAATAATAATCCGCGACGGTTAAATTTGAAGAAAAAGCTTTCGCTGCTATATTAACTATACTTGAGCCTATGGTAGCCTTTTTTAATTTACAACCTCCAAAAGCTTCACTTTCAATCATTTCAACGGAAGGAAGATTTATCTCAGTAAGGCCTGATTTATAAAATACTTTCGACCTTATTATTTTAACGCTTTCCGGTATCACTATCGAAGAAAGATCAGGACATTCAGACAGGCATTCAGAAGGCAGAACCGTTATATCGTTTGGAAGAACTACGGAACAAAGCTTATAGCAGCCCTTGCAGGAAAAAGTTTTGACACCGGAAGGCAAAGCCACTTTTTTAACGTAATCATTTTCGACATAAACAGCCTCGATTCCCTGCGATATTCTTACGCCCTCGAACTTAGAGCCGACGCCCTGATATATGTAACAATCTCTCACTTTACGCACATTATTTATATACGGCTTAACAGGCCCCATAGAAGGAATGGTAAACGAAACCGTTTCAAGGCCGGGATATACTATAGCGGTTACCGCCGCCTCGCAAGTTTCCGGGCAAAGCTCACCGCCCCTGTGCACGGTACAGTAATACTCGATTTCATCTCCCGAAGGTTTCGCCGATGAAATAAAAACATCGCGAATAGCATAATCCGCGCTCGTTACGCTCGAAAAAACTTTTTCGCTCTTATATGCTATCGCTTTTACAGTCGCGCTCGAAGATAACTTGAACGGCGCCGAATAAATAACGCCGCCGGCCGGAGTTGGTTCGCTCGAATCAATAGTATAACGAATAGTCGCGCCTTCGCTTGAACAGGTTATGGTGATGGTCTGATCTTCGGCGAAACTTCCTCCGGGCGGCGTTATGATAGGAGTTGCCACGTAAAAATCCATACTGCGGCTATAAATTTCCCATGTAAGCGAAAACAGTTCGGCGTCAAATTCCGCGAGCGTCCACGACATCACTTCCAGAACGAAAGCCACGCGCGCGGCGACGCCGGCGGAAACGCTTAAATCGACTTTATTGGCTACGCTCATTTCAGCCAGAAATGAAAGGAATACGTCAAGATACACTTTAGGCCCCGCGAGCCCGACTATTTTTAAAGCGAGCCCGACGCTTATATAAGGCTTGATCTCCACGGCGCCGTTTAATTCATAATCGTCTTTCGCCGAAGAAGTCCGTTTTATATCATTTATTTTGTTCCACGACACGCCGTCGTATTCCGCCCCCACACGCACCGCGAAGGTCCAATCGTTAGAATATTTATAAGAGCCCGTAACGCTCGCGTACGCGTCTATTCCACAGGTAATATCCCATTCAAAGGAGAATGGGACCGGACCGACAGCGAATATATAAGGCATCGAATGAAAAAGTTCAAGTTCCGATTTAAGCGGCAACGATGCAGCGAGCGTTACATCAACCTGAAATTCTATGCCGCATGCAAGGTTTCCACCAATAACGAACAAAAACCTTTTTAGCTTGAACCAGCCTATTTCGATATCGCATTCAATAATCGGATCGAAGGAAATATCAGCTTTCGTAAGTGAAACCGTTAAGCTCGCATGTTCTAATATATTTTTAAGCTTATCTTTAGACACTATGCTTCTATCAGGAGAAGGAGCCGGCATAACGCTTTTCGAACGCAAAAATTTCGCCACGGCCTTAGCTTCCGGGCTGCCCGGAGCGGTAGTGTCGGTAGCGTGCAGGGTTGAAAGTTTTCCTTTATATGAATAGTCGAGCTCTTCAAAGGCCGATTCGAGACGTGATTGAGTGGTGGTTATATATACCCTGCCGTTTTGCGACGATACAGCCTCGACTCTTCTTAAATATCCATTTCCATGATAACCTATCAGGATATCGTTTTTTTCTGGAATATCAGACTGATTGAGCACGTTTAAAACAATCTGAGTATCAGACACCGATTCAGTCGTAATCGTTTCTTCGTCTATTATTTTAGCTTTGGCGGCGAGCTTATAGCTGCATCTATACGTCGTCGTTTGAACGGGGTCAGAGCCGGAATTCGCTACGGACAGAGTAAAATAACATTCCTTTGAAATTCCAGACGCAGTGTCGGTATATAAAATAGTTATAACAGCCGCTGTAGAGTATTTCGGGGCCGCATAAACCTTCCCTGAAATTTTTCCAACGCTGGCTGTAAAAGAAGAATTGGCGGTAACTTCTAAAGTTGATCCGTCTGAATAAACGGCATAAACTTTTATCTTATCAAGATCATACGTTCCCGACGCGGCAACGCTATCTGATGACGGCAGACAGTAAAGTTCGGTTAATAATTTTTGAAATTTTATATCATCGTCATAATTTATTTTCGTGTCCTGCGATGTATTTACGAAATATGCCTCACCCGGTTTAAGCGAAGGATCGCTTCCGTCAAGCGCGACAATATTTCCTTCGGAATCACGCACTACCTGAATAAAACTCCCGGCAACCTGGCTCCATTTATATATGCCTTTAACCGATAAGCTGGATTTCAATAAATTTGTAAAAGTTTTTGCCGATGACGAAGACGACAGCTTAGAAATGCCGAGAAGATTGAAACCCTGCTTCAGGACAATATCTCCTATAGAAGCCGCAGGAGGGCCGTTTATAGTTAAATTAAAATCGGCGTTCGATTTTATTATATAACCTTTGCCCGTTGAAAGATTATTCAAAGTTCCGTCGCTGAAGCTTAAAAAATTTCCAGCCGCAGCGCTATATAAATAAATATCTTCTATGTTCAGATTTTTAGATTTTAGCTCTGATACATTATCTGACGGGGTAACGGTAAAGCTGACGAAATTAAATCCTGTTTTTAAAGCAACTTTTTGTTCGACAACCGAAGTCTGCGCCATTCCAGTTAAAACAGACGCATGTAAAAACAATAAAAATAAAAGTAAAAAAACGATAACAGCAAAACATTTTTTTTTATTAAACACTGTAACCACACTCCAGAAACACTTAACTATATTAATTAAAAATTATACTTGTTTTCATTAAAAAATGTCAATTACTTTATACATATTTTATTTAAATATTCAGCCAAAGCATCAATATAAACTATTATTCAATTATATTAAATTAAAATTAAATTATCAATTATTATTTAAGTTTATTAAGCTTGAATTAAAAAATATTAAAAATTTATTTAAGTTGAAACAAAAATATTTATTTGATATAATATACTTTAAGTTCAAAGCATTTACATGAAATAAAATGGAGGGGTATCATGAAGTCATTTATGACATTTTTTATAATTTTTTCGTTATTTTTTAATTTATCAATTATATCAGCTTATGCGGCTGTAACTTCCGACGGCAGCGCGCCGGTTTATAAGCCTGAATTATTAAAAGAAATCCTTAAAGCGTGTGAAAAAGCAGTAGGTGAAAAGCAGCAACCTGTGGTAGTATTCGACCTTGATTCGACGCTTTATAACAACGCGCCGCGCAATCGCGCTATAATAGAAGAATTTGCGGCGGCAGTAACTGATAAATACCCGGAATTTTGCGCCGCCGTTAAAACCATGAAAGATGAACAACTCGCATATTCGCTTGACGACACGCTCAAAAATATAGGCATTAAAGATGAAAAAGTATTAAAAGATTTAAAAAAAGTATGGTACGATAAATTCTTTACCGATAAATACGTAATTTTAGATAAGCCTTACGAAGGCGCGGTAGAATACGTTAAAACTCTACATTCCGCCGGCGTAAAAATAGTATATTTAACCGGCCGCGACACTCCCGATATGCGAAAAGGAACGTTGCAATCGCTTAAAAACGACGGTTTTCCAATTGACGATACCGCCAGCGTACTTTTAACCAAACCGGAAAAGAAAATTAAAGACGATGTATATAAAAGAAGCGCAGCGGCTGAAATACTAAAAATGGGAAAAATCATAGCCTCGTTCGACAACGAACCTAAAAACGTAAATCTTTTTAAAGAAGTATTTCCAGGCGCAATCGTCATATTCATAGAAACAAACCATTCGCCAAAAGCCGTTCCCGTTGACGCTTCAATTCCCTGGATTAAATCCTGGAAATAAAAAATAAAAATCCGGCTTAATCACGATAAACTTCTGAAAACCCGGTATAGTTTATACATAAATCCGGGCGGATGATTATTTCGCCTCACTATTATGCGCGGCATTTCAAGAAGACCGTCTTTTTTCGCATCATAAATCCGGTTGACTGTAGTAACCGCGCATCGAATATTATTTTTTTTTAATATTTCAAGGGTCTCCGCATTAAAATCGCGATAAGGGAACGCGAAGATATCAACTTCGCGGCCCCTTATTTTTTTAGCGAAGTTAATAGACGATTCTATTTCAATTTCAGCGTCTTCACGCTTTAACGCCGATAATTTTTTATGATCCGCCGTATGAGGCGCTATAACTATATTGGAATCAGAGGCGAGCAAGCGAAGCTCATTTTCGCTCATTATATCAGATGTGCCGGTCAATTCGATCCCTTCCCAATCGCCCTTCCTGCCGCACTGGCCTGTTACGCAAAAAACAGTGGCGGGAAACCCATATTTTTTAAGAACAGGATATGCGCAGGTATAAAAATCGCGAAACCCGTCATCAAAAGTCAGTGCCACGCTATAAGGCGGGATTGGCCGGCCCTCCGCCGCCATTGCGCCTAATGCCTCTAATGATATGACATTATACCCTGCTTTTTTCAGGTACCACATTTGAAAAGCGAAATTAAGCCGCGATACGTATAACGCCCAGAGCTTAACGCCAGGAGGCGGATCGCCTATATGATGATACATTAGAATCGCCGCGATATTTTTATTATCGCTTTCGCCGCCATTATTTCCGTTATTACTTACGCTCATTTAACAACAACCAATCATATATTTTCGATATAATTTTTATAAAATCCAGTTAATCCTCAACATTCCAGCATTCCGGCCTTTGTCTTTTACTTTCAAATAAAAATTTTTACATATATTAAAAATATAGGCTCTTTTCCACACGGAATGAAAAAGAACCAAAACATAAAAAAGGCTTAATGTTAAAAATTATCTAAGTTTGCCAAATTTAATCTCGACCGATGAAAAATCATCTCTTTTATTGCGCTCATAATCTTTAACAAACTGCTTTCCATCGATATTTTTTTTATTTTTATCGCGGCCGGCGCCGCTTTCTCCTGCGCTTCCGGCATTTCTTACCGCAAACGGGTCTTTTTTTAAAGACAGAGAAACACGGCCGCGCTCAATATCTATAGCTATAACGGTAAATTCAAAAACATCGCCTATTTTAAGAACTTCGAGCGGATGTTTTATAAACTTATCTGCGCAATGTGAAAGATGACATAGCGCGTCATTTTTAATTCCGATATCCACAAAAACGCCAAAATCTACTACATTACGAACGGTACCCGCTAATTTCATCCCGATTTTAATATCGCTGATCGAAAGCACATCTGATTTAAGCAAAATCGGCGGCATCTCATCACGTGGATCGAGTCCGGGCTTTTTGAGCGCCGCCGTTATATCAAACGCTAATTGTGAAGAAATCGAAAGTTTTTCAGCTATTTCCAGCACCTTTTTATCATCTATATTCAAAAATGCGCCGCGCACCTCCGCCAGCCCCTGCCGTCCTTTTAACCCGGCCGGGTCAAGCCCGAAAAGCTCTATCATTTTAAGCGCGGCATCATAAGATTCAGGATGTACCCATGTATTATCAAGTATATTCGCAGATTCAGGCACCTTTAAAAAACCCGCGGCCTGTTCAAAAGCTTTATCGCCTATTTTCGGCACTTTTTTAAGCGCCCTGCGGCTCATAAATTGGCCATTCGCCTCCCTGTATTTAACTATTGATGACGCCTGCGTTTCATTCAAGCCTGAAATATGCTTCAAAAGCATCGACGATGCTGTATTTAAATTAACGCCGACGCGGTTAACGCAGGAAGCCACCACGTACTCAAGAGATTCATTGAGCCGTTTCTGGTTGACGTCATGCTGATATTCACCGACGCCGATGGCTTTCGGCTCTATTTTAACAAGCTCCGAAAGGGGATCCTGTACGCGCCGGGCGATCGAAATCGCGCCGCGCGCCAGAACATCAAGATCAGGAAATTCCGCTGTAGCAACTTTACTCGCCGAATATACGGAAGCGCCCGCTTCAGACACAATGGCAAATTTTACGCTTAAATTTTCCTCTTTTATAGTCTGCGCAATAAAAGCTTCGGTTTCACGGGAAGCGGTTCCATTTCCAATAGCAATAAGCTCTACGCCATGCTTTTTAACAAGCGCCGACACTATTTTTTTCGCGCGCGCCGAATCATTTTGAGGCGGATGCGGATAAATAGTCATATAATCAAGATATTTGCCGTTCTGATCCACTACAGATATTTTAGTCCCCGCACGATAACCGGGATCCACGCCCATAACCACACGATTAAAAAGCGGCGGCTGCAAAAGAAGGGCCTCAAGATTTTTAGAAAATATCTTAATAGCATGCAATTCCGCATTAACGGTAAGATCGTTTCTTATTTCGTTAGTAATCGAAGGAATTACGAGCCGCTTTAAACCATCTGCAATAGCCTCTATATAATCGTTTGTAAATATCGAACGGCAATTTTTAATAAAAGCGCGTTCGGCTATTTCAGTTAATTTTAACTCGTTATCAAATTCAAGCGCTACTTTAACGGTAAGTATATCTTCGTTTTCACCGCGATTAATAGCCAGAACCCTGTGCGGCGGTATTTTAGAAACCGCTTCTTTATAATCGAAATAATTTTGAAAATCAAGCGGATCAGCCTTGCGGCTTTTAATAAAATCGAAGTCGCGCCCCCGGACGTCTTCGGCGGAATTACCGCCGGCGGCATCCGCGGCCGTGCTTTTCTTCTGTTTTTTTTCTTTGCGAAGCGAATGTATAATTCCGTTCGCCTTATAAAATTCACGCACAGCGCTTCTAAATTCCGCATTATCAGATACATTTTCGGCTATTATATCGAGAGCGTACTTAAGGGCGTCGGCCGCCGAATTAATTCCTTTAGAAGCATCGATATAACATGCGGCATAATCATCAAGCGTTCCCGATTCGGTTTTTTGCTCTTCGATAATAAGCGCGAGCGGCTCCAATCCAAGTTCGCGCGCAATAGTGCCACGGGTGCGCTTTTTAGGTTTATAAGGAAGATAAAGATCTTCAAGCGTCTGCATTTTATCGCAGGCTATTATTTTAGCAAAAAGCTCATCAGTCATACGTTGCTGCTCAGTAATCGAGCGGACCACTTCATCTTTACGAGCCATCAATTTAAGCAAATATTCATAACGATCGAAAACATCTTTTAATACAGTTTCATCCAGGTTGCCGGTCTGTTCCTTACGATAACGCGCTATAAAAGGTATTGTATTTCCATCCCTTATAAGTTCAAGCGCAGCCCCGGCCTGCTTACTGCTTATGCCAAGCTCGGATGAAATTTTTTGGGCATAATCATAATCTTTAATAATTTCGCTTACAACCAGCTGGCCGGCTTCTTCGCCATTGCCATTGACGGAGGAGGCGGCGGCAGCGGCCAATGATTTTGACTTTGCCCTGGATTTCACGACGGTCCCCGTGGAAACCTTAACGTTATCTTCCCCTTTAATTTTTAAGCTAACATTTTTATTATTTGCTTCTACTTCCATATTTTCATTTATACCGTTATTTATATCAATCACATCGCTATTCATATATTATTACCTCATCTCCCGTTTTAACCGCGCCGCCCTTTATTACTCTGGCAAATATTCCTTCAGTCGGCATTACGCAATAACCGACCTTCTTTTTAATTTCACACGAATCATGACATTGCTTTCCGAGCTGCGTAATTTCAAGAAGCGTTTCGCCGTTTATCATCATCTTCTGCCCGACTCTTACACCTTTAAAATCTATTCCAAACGTCGTTATATTCTCAGCGAAATCGCCTGGACCTATATCGGGCGCTATGGCACGCATTCTTTCCGCCGATTCGTCGGCAAGAAAAGAAATCTGCCGATGCCAGGCTCCCGCATGAGCGTCAGTAACTATGCCTTCTTCATTAATTTCAACTTTATCGACCGGCGTTTTTTTTACGCCTTTTTTCAAACTTATATTTATCGAGCGGATGCTTCCTCTCTGAATTATATTCAGCATTACTTTATTTTTACCTTTCCATCGCTATTTTTATCCATACATTTTTCATTGATCGCCATATAATATATTAATAAATTATATATCGCCTAAAACACGGGGCCGTCCGAAACTTTCCAGACGGCCCCGCTAAAATATAGCGTATGCTTACGCCTATTTTTAATGAGTAACTTTTATTTTAATATGCTGTCCGCCGCCTGTAATATAATTCGATACTCCCATATTTTTAAGTTTTAATTTAGACAGGTCGATATTATTAATATTTAATATGCCGCTGAAATAAGGAAGTATTTCAGAAAGCACGAGTTCGGTTTTAAACCATGACAATATCTTATATTTATTACCGGCGCGATAATCGCACGCTTCGATAAAACCCGGCGAAACGCGGACGGACGGTAAAAGATCATGGTATGTGTCTATTATGACTTTCGCCATTTCGGGCCGTGAAGTCATTACTATATAATCTCCGATTACAAAATAAGAGTTTACTATCTTTTTTTCGCCTTTTTTAACGCGCCTGGAAGCGGTTTTCACTTTAACGTCTTTATATTTATAACATTCGTTCAAACGATAATTAGTTGAATATAATTTATTTTCAACTTTTTTAAGAGCTTTTTCAAACGCCTTCATATCGTAGATCCTGGCGCCGGCCATAAAACCTTCGCCTTTCTGGAACTGCGCCGCGAAATATTCGTCGGCGGCCCACGGATATACTAAAACATCGAGGCCGGCTTTAAACTTTTTAACGAGCCTGTCATTGAATTGTTTAATATCGAAATGTGCAATTTTAGAATTAGCGGCCTGCATTAATTCTTCAAAAGGCGGAAGTACTATATGCGCAGCGGCTACCGCATCGCACGCTTCGGGAACAAGCTTTAACGATTCAAGCTCGATGCCTTCATAATGAAGCTTTTTTAAACCCTTTGAAAAATTGATTTTCGATTTTATAACCTTCGCAACGGTTTCATTAAGTGAAATAAAAATATCGCTTTCAGCGCCGGATTCATTTAAGCTTTTTTTCATACCGATAAATTCCAGACCGTCAATAAAATTATTAAATATTCTCATAACGGCTTCGCCTTTATTCATAAGCATAGCCGAATTCGCCGCGCCGAAAAGTTTAAGATAATCTGAAATAACGCGGCCTGAAATCCATACATAAAGGTTAGAATCTATATCGTATTTTCTTTTAATCTGCTGATAATAATATGATTTATAAAAATTTTTAGCGAAATCACGTTTAATATCGAGCGCCTTTGACAGGCCTTCGAGTTTATTAGACGAAATAACGATATTAGAAGTTATAAGATAAAAAAGCGGTGTTTTTATATCAGGCGAAGCCACTGAAAAAACATCGTGACCGGCTATTGAAGTTATTTTAAATCTTTTCGCCTGATAAGCATCAACGCCGCGGTCTATCAGATTTTTATACTTAGAAATATCTTTAACGGATAAAACGGTAATAAATTCGAAATCAAGCGCCACAGGATTTATTTCGCTTAAAGCAAGAAGATAGCAATTGGTTTCTTCAAATTCTTCAAATAAAGGAATACCCGATTTTTTTTCATAATTAAATATAAGCGCGCGTATATCGGGAAAAGCTTCTAAAAATCCATATCTTAAATAATTATCATAAGCTCGGGCGCCGTCCTGAGAAGCTACAAAAAACACGGACGAAGAAGGCACATACTGAAGGCAGTCTTCGATGGGAGTAAGAGCATGGGCCGATACAGCGAACGATAGCATAAAAATAAGAACCAGAACAGTAACGGGAACTTTCATTTTAAACATTGGTAAACCATTCCTTTTCATTTATTTTAACCGACATTCGAAGTTATAATTTTACTCCGGCATCGGATAATATTATTTACCTGTAAAAACACCGGCAAAACGAGTTAAATAAAGACATAACGCATGCGCGGCCATAAAAAAAGTAAAACCTTTTATTTATTTTTCATTTTTTTGAGCTTTTTCAACCCATTCGGGACTAAAAATTTTATCAATTATCGTATTATCTAAGTTTAAATTAAACCTGAACCGGAGCGCCGCGTCTTTAAAGGTAAAACCACCCGTAAAAGTTTTAACCGCCTTTAATAAATCGATCTCCTGATCTTTCAGCTTATATTCAGGTGAAATAGAAAACATGCTCAAAATAAATTCAGACAGCAAAGCATTATTGCAATAAACCGTAAATAAAGCGGATTTAAGCAACGCCCCGCAGCCGGAAACAAAATTTTCCGCCGCGGCAAGCGATTTTTCATTTTTAGTAACGGAAGCAATCAAAGGCATAAGCGCATCTTTTGATGAAGCGAATATTAAAAAATCATTTACATAAGCTATGGTGAGGCCAAATTCAGGCATAATATTATTCGGAGTCGGAACCGGCGAAAAGAAATAATTAACCCCCGCAATCGAATCTTTCCGGAGCTCTTCGAGTTTAAACGCAGGAAGCATCCGCTGCATACATTTTTCGCAGGCCGCTTTATCTCTGGATTTTATACCGAAATAAATACGAGGCGCGGGAAGCACCGGAAGCGGCAGCGCTTTATAATTGGAAAAAGCCACAAAAAACTCTTCAGCAAGCCAGGGCATAATATCTTTTTCAAAATCAACGCCGAGATTTTCATTAATTTGTTTTTTAACTTCTTTAAGGCCGTCGTCTTCGGCGATCAATTTCGGATCCAGATGAAACCTTCCGCCCGAATAAAGCATCGTATCGCCATCAAGCATGGCGGGCGCCTTCAATTCATCGCCTTCAAAGGTAAAATATTTCGTGAATGCGTTATTTTTATTATTTTTATCGGTAATAATCGCGCCGGCAAGCGTAACTCCGGCGGTATCGAAATTAAGTGAAAAACATACGCTTTTAACGTAATCGAGATCGGGCAGAAGGCTTTCTTCGGCCGCGTATTTTTGAACGAACGGCCCCGCCGTATAAAAATAAAACGGTACGCCGGGGGATAAAACCGCAAGCGCATTTTTGTAATCCGGCATATCACCCAGCGCTTTTTTTTCATCTTTTAATACTTCGAGCGTCTTCAATATATTACGTAAAGCGGCATCCGCGCCAAAAGCGCCTATCAAAAGATCGTCCCTGACTATAAAAGCAAAATATTCCGACTTATCTTTTTTTTCGACTATTTCAATCTCTATGGAACCTTTACGAGCCAGAAGGCGATACTCGTTATCCGCCGAATTCTTCGATACAGCTGCTTTAAAATTCTGCAAATTAATCATAAAAGCGTTTTTATCCGCCATTTTTATAATTAATGCGACCGACGGCCCGCCCGCCTGCTTCGCCGCGCCCGCGTCAGCGTCGTAAAAAACGGCGGCAACACCGGCTATGGTAGCAAGAAATTTAGGATCGCTAAATTCAAAACCCATTTTCTCGCTGAGCGCGGCGGTCATTTTTTTATCGTCGAGCGACGCGATACGATTAAAAAAATTAACGCATTTTAAATAAAAATCATCTTTAACGTAATCGATAAACAAAACCGCCGAAGCATCTGACGGCACGGCTTTTTCAAGCTCATACGCGAAAACTGAACCGTAATATAAGAATAAACCCGCCGCCATCACGGCGAACAAAAATAAAAAGAACGCCGATTTTCTTTTAATATTCATTTTTCACCCATCCCTTAAACCCGCCGCCCGCAATGATTACACTATGGTATTTTCATCTTCGGTATCACATTCAAATAAATGCAGCTTATCGGTAATAACGCGGACCTTTATCTTATCGCCTTCCTGCACTCCGCAGCCCGATTCGAATTTAGCCACGGCATTATCGTCGCCGATCTTAAAATGAACGCAGCGTTCACTGCCAAGCAATTCTACAAGCTCGGCATTGATCTCTATTAAATTATCCGCAGCTGAAGAATCTTTATAAAGTTCAAAACATTCCGGACGGACACCGAGCGTCATTTTTTTATCGTTATATTTAGATAATTTAGAGCCTTTATCGTTATATTTAATTTTAAATTCTCCATTAAGGCCGCATATATCAAAATTTTGACCGCCAGCGTTTTTAATCGTGCATTTAATAAAATTCATGGCGGGCGAACCAATAAAACCGGCGACAAATTTATTGGCCGGATGATCATAAACTTTTTGCGGCTCATCGGCCTGCTGAACGCGGCCTTTATTGAATATAGCTATGCGGTCGCCCATCGTCATAGCCTCGGTCTGATCATGAGTTACATATATCGTTGTAGAATCGAGACGTTTATGCAATTTTCGAATCTCGGCCCGCATCGATACGCGCAATTTAGCGTCAAGGTTCGAAAGCGGTTCGTCCATTAAAAACACCTTGGGATCACGCACTATAGCTCGTCCAAGGGCCACGCGCTGACGCTGGCCGCCGGAAAGCTGCTTGGGCTTTTTTTCGAGATACGAAGTCAAATCGAGTATTTTCGCGGCATTTTCAACGCGTTTTTTAATTTCATCTTTAGCGAAATTCCTGAGAGTAAGGCCGAAAGCCATGTTATCGAATATATTCATGTGCGGATACAGCGCGTAATTTTGAAACACCATCGCTATGTCGCGGTCCTTCGGTTGAAGATCATTCACGAGAGTTTCGCCGATAAATATTTTTCCTTCAGTTATTTCCTCGAGTCCGGCGATCATTCTTAAAGTGGTGGTTTTACCGCAGCCCGACGGGCCTACCATTACTAAAAACTCTTTGTCCTTAATATGCAGATCGGTGGGAAATATAGTATATTCGGCATTACCTTCATACTTTTTAGTCACCTGCTGCAATATAACTTGAGCCATGCAATTCACCCTTTCGTCATGCTTTATTTATTAACGCGTACTTTTAAATTTTATGGTTGATTATATATCATTTTTTTCGATATGTCAAATTTAATTCAACCAATTAATCACGAATTATTTTATTTTTCTAAAATTTATTCTCCAGTTGTTTATTATCATAAAAAAAAATGATAAAATATAGCCGATAATAAAAACTTAAAAATTATAATCATCGAATAGACTATCAAAAATCTTTTATACAGATATAAATATAATAACCGCAACGGAGTGATAAATTTAGTCATGAAAATTAAATTCAAAGGATTTTCGACGAAAGCATTCAAATTTTTAAATGAACTTAAAAATAATAATAATAAAGAATGGTTTGAAAACAACCGTGAAACTTATCAGGCGGAATTAGTAACGCCGATGCGTTCTTTAGTATGTGATATTAGCGAATTCATGCTGGCGCTTGATTATAATCTCGATGTTACCCCGGCCATAGGTAAAACTATATCGAGAATTTACAAAGACGCAAGACGCCTGCGGGGCGGACCCCCATATAAAAAAAGTATGTGGATCGCCTTCAAGAGGCCATTCGAAGAATGGAAAGAATCGCCGGCTTTTTATATAGAATTAAACGCCGGTTACTATGAATATGGCATGGGATTTTACAGCGCGCCGCGCGACATGATGGATCTTATGCGGCGCGACATAATAAACGGCGCGCCTGATTTTTTCGAAGCAATCGACTTTTATAAAACCGAAAAAAAATTCAAACTCAACGGTGATTATTATAAAAAAATAAAAGCGGATAAAATTCCAGATTATATTTTTGAATGGTACCGTAAAAAAAGTTTTTATCTTTCAATCGAAAGGCCCGTGGATAAAATTATAAC
This sequence comes from uncultured bacterium, assembly GCA_964421195.1. Classification (GTDB taxonomy): domain Bacteria; phylum Muiribacteriota; class UBA9980; order UBA9980; family UBA9980; genus UBA9980. The sequence goes on from CAYQWL010000002.1 coordinate 41,107, forward strand.
CTCGCCCGGATTTACCGATGCACTGATGAACGATTTCGCTCGATTAGCGCCGCTTTATCATTACTTATGGAAGTTAAAATTAAAAGCGCGTAACCCGGAAAAAAGCAGCAATCAATAAAAACATAAAAATTGAATTAAGACATAATCCGGATAAATAAAATAAATAAGAATAATACTTAACTAAACTAAATTATAAAACACAAAGCCGGACCGGCAAAAAATCAATATTAATGCTGAGTTTTATGCATTTTCCCGCGGGCAAGCGAACAAAATATTCCCGCCGCGCAAAGCCCCGCGAAAATAATAAAAGCGGCCTTCATACCGCATAAAAAATCTCCGTAATTAGACGACGTTATTTTTTGCCGTCCGACATATAAAGCTATAATCATGCTCGAAATACCCATGCTCAAAGCCTGCCCGACAATTCTCATGGTTGACAGCACGCCGGACGCCACTCCATAATACCGGCTTTCGACCGAACTCATAACCGCATTTATATTAGGCGACGAAAATAAAGCAAAACCGAATCCTATCATCAATAAATTTGCTATTATATAAACCGTCGGCGTAGAAGCCGTCAGAGGAATAAAAAAAACAAGCCCCACGCCCGTAAGCGCCATTCCGGACGAAGCAAGAACGGCAGGCTCTATTTTTTCAGAAAGCCTTCCCACTAAAGGCGAAAAAACCGCCATCATCAAAGGCTGCGCTATAAGCACCGCTCCGGCTTCCCGCGGAGTCATTCCTTTATTATATTGAAGATAAAGGCTTAAAAGAAAAGTAAGTCCGAAAGTGGCGCTATAATGAATAAGCGCCGCAAGATTGGAGAGCGTAAAAGCCCTGCTCGTTTTAAATAAATTTACGTTCAGCAGAGGGGCCGCGCTGATAGATTCGTGCCTGAAAAAAAATATAAAAAACGCAAATGAAATCAGAACCATATAAATACCCGCGGCCTCCGGAAAACGAATAAAACCGTATAATGCGAATGCGGATGCGCATATATAAGCGCCGGAGCCGAAATAATCGTACTTTTCGTTGCAATGACAGCCGGCGGCGGAATCCGGCCGAACCCGGAAATAAGTCAATAACGCGGCATAAACGCTTACCGCCGCTGAAAACCAGAATATAACCCGCCAGCCTGAATATTGCGTAATAATTCCGCCGATAAACGGCCCTGCCGAAAGTCCGGTATAAGTAGAAGCCACGGTCAAACCGAGCGCGCGGCCGCGGCCTTTTCCGGGATAAGCCGAAACGAGAATAGCCATCGAAGTCGAAAAAATCATAGCCGATCCGGCTCCCTGCAAAGCTCTGGCGACTATAAGCATAAACGCGGAAGAACTTATAGCGCATAATAAACTTGCGGCGGAAAATATGCTCATACCGATTAAGTATAATTTTCTACGGCCGTACACGTCCGCAAAACCGCCAGAAGGAAGCGTGAACACGGCGGAAACCAGCAGATAAGAAGCCGCGACCCAGCTTATCAGGACGGCATCCGCGGAAAATTCCGAAGCTATAACTGGAAGCGCTACGTTTACCGCCGACGCTACAAACGGATTGATGAAAGCCGTCGAAACGGCCATTAAAAGAACGGCGCGTCCATAACTTTCATCGCAAAAACTATCCGCGTCCGTTTGAACACAGCCATCCGTAACGTTCATAATCGTAAACCTTTCTATTAAAAGCCATTAATCTATAATCTATACAAGAGGTCGGGGTAAAGTATTTTATCAAAAATTAAAAGAAAAAAAAAGATTTTTTTATAAATAGTTTTATGTTATAATTAGATAACTTTAATAAACTACGGAGGCTGACAATGGCATCATCATTAAATAAAGTACAATTAATCGGGCGTCTCGGCAAAGACCCCGAAGTGCGTTCCACGCCGACCGGGCGTACTGTAACCACCATAACGCTCGCCACTTCTGAAACTTTCGGTAAAGACGCGGATCGAAAAGAAAAAACCGAATGGCATAAAATAATTTTATGGGATAAATTAGGGCAGATTGCCGGCAATTATCTGCGCAAGGGCAGGCAGGTATATATCGAAGGGCGCATAACCTACCGCGACTATATGGATCGCGACAATAACAAACGCTACGTAACGGAAATCGTCGCAACCACGATGGTATTCCTCGGCTCTAAAGACGAATCGGCCGGCGGCAAAAGCAACGCTTACGGCGCCGACCCCGGCTCCGAATACGCCGCCGAACCAGCCGCCGATTTTTCAATGCAGGATATCGATAAATATGCCGCATCCATGCAGGTCCCCGGCGGCGATGACGAGGTGCCGTTTTAAAAATGCCCCTGCGTTCGATCGAAGACATAGAAAATCAAATAGAGCAGGAAATAATCTCCGGCGCAAACGAACGATATAAAGACGAAGACGACCGCGAATACATACTGGTTTTTGACGCTAAAAATTCGATAGCCGCTGAAATGGCGGCGGGCCTTCTTGCCGATAATCATATCGAAACTCTTAAAAAATCGAACGACGCGCGCGGCGTTTTCGGCGTCGCCATGTTTCCGCCCGCATTATATGTTCCCGCCGAAGATTTTGAACGCGCCTTCGATATACTTTCCGAATGCGGATTCTTCGACGAACCGGGCGCGGACGAAAACGAACCGGGCGGCGGCGAAGCCGGATCTTTCGAAAGCAATCCCAATAACGGCCCTGACGCGAACGAACAGGATGATAACGGCGAAACCGTTATCGAAGAAACCGGAACCGGCGGTGATAATAACGATTCCGATAAGATATAAAATAATCATCCCGCATGTCCGGGCATATTCAAACGTTGCCGCCTTCAATCATTACGACAGGGCTCGCATAATAAAAAAACAGCCGTTTAAAACAGCCGTTTCTTTTTTTATTTTCATTTTATTTTTTATGCCGGCATCGATTCTATTCACTTTAACGTCCGGCGGAATATCGGGATTCAGCCCCGCCCGCCGGGCCTTAGCCTCGCCGTTAACTGAAAATACCCGTACGCTCGAAGTAAAACTCAAATATAAAACGATTAACGAAATAAACGTTTCCTCGGCTTTCGGTGAACAGGATTCGAGACAGCGCGATGCATCGCTATTTAGCATTCATAGAAATAACCACATCATAAACGATTTTTTAATTCATTCCAGCGCGGCGGTTATAGCGGGCGACTTCGGCGTACGGCTTTTATACGGCCCCGATACCGGATCATACGGCGAATGGCCCGATCAGAATGACGCAAACCACAAAACTAAAACCGAAATGATTAAATACCTTAATTCATTTAAAGCGCTTTCCGATAATTCCTTTTTCGGCGCCGAAGCAAATGCGGTAGAATTTGACGGAGAACATTTTTATTTCGGCACGAAAGGCGGCGATATTATAGAAGCCGGCCCGATATCGGTCAGGCATATTTCTATAATCAGCGCGGCGGGACGTTACCGTATTAATAAATTAAAGTACCGCCGTAAAATCTTATTAATTCTTACCGAAGGCGGCGGCGTTTATACTTTTTATAAAAATAGATTTTTTAAAATCAGCAGCCGTTCTCACCGGCTTACATCGGACGACATAAACGACATCGAAATATTCGATATTCACGGAATAACATATGCCGCCATAGCCGCTTCTAACGGCGCCACAATACTCAGGGTGAATGGATTCCACGATAACGACTTCGAATACGTTTATTCGTATAAAACGCCGTCGCCCATAGAAACGATCGCCTTCGCGAACGGCGTTTTATATACAGGCGGCGCTTTTGGAATAGACAGAATCGAACCCGACCGGTCAACTTTTATTAAAAGCTCTGTTTTAAAAGATGTTTACATTACCTCGATCGTCAGAAACCTAAATAATAGCGACGCTTTAACAGCGTCTTCTTATTCATCCGGAATTTACCGGTTCAGCCGCTCGATCGCCCCCATTAAAATTATTCCACAATCCAGATTACAACCGGCCGGAATCGAAAGCGGAATAAAAAAAATTATACCCGCCGCCGAAAGTATTTTCATACTTTCGAATAAAAATCTTTATGAATATAAAAACGGCCGTCTATTAGCCGCCGCCGAAAGTTCAAACGGATTTTCAGATAAAATCACGGCGGTTTGCGAATATCAAAATTATTTGTTCTGCGCTACGTTCAATGGCGGCGTTTTCATTTACGACGAAGGCCGTATAAACGGTTTTGAAGCTTTTTATAACCAGAAACTCAGCGGAGCGCGAGTCAACGCGCTCGAGGCTTTTAATAATTATTTACTTATTGGATCTACTAATGGTTTAGACATACTGGATGGCGCGCGCCGTACGCTTATAAATTTAAAAAAACCGCTTTCAAACGACAGAATTAATGCCATACACGTTAAAAACGGCAGAGCCTTCATCGGCACTTCTTCGGGAATATCGGTCCTGCATGACGATTTAAGCGTTGAAAACATCGATTTAAATCCTGAAACAATCGATAAAAGAGTTTATTGTCTTTATTATGACGAACCTTCATCGACGATATATTTTGGCACTTACCGCGGCTTCGGCGAAATGCATTATCCATCGAGACGTTTAAAAACTTATTTTACAATAAATTCCGCAATCGCCGATAACTGGATAACATCGATCGCCGATTACGGCCCGGACCGCCTGCTTGTCGCCACTTATGACCGCGCCATTTCTATTTTCGATAAACACGAAAAAAAATTCGGGCCATTCGGGACGCGAAACACGCTGCCGTCAAAAATGATAAACGCCAACGCCTTATTCGATTATAAAAATTATATCTTCGCCGGAACCTATAACGGCGGATTGGCTTTAATAAATAAAACACTCGCCAATAAAGGTAAAAGCGGCTCGCTCCATTTCAATACGCGCAATGGGCTTTGCTCAAACATGGTAACTTCGTTCGCTTCTTACAAAGATCGAATCGCAATAGCCACTTTTGGCGGATTAGCTTTTATAAAAATAAAAGATATCATTCGCGCTTTCGAATAAATTATTAAACGGTTTCAACAAAAAATAATTTATAATATAACAAAAATTAATTAAAATTTAAAAACAATTTGACTATAAAAAATTAAACTGGTATAATACATTAAAAAAAAGCGGATGCTTCCGGCTTCCGCTGCATATTTTCTTCGACCCTTTCATTCTAAAGCATAAGCCATGAATAAAGGGCGATTTCGGAAAAATTTCCGTAATAAGGGTATGAATGGAAACGCTCATGCCTCCCGTGTTTGGAAAGAAGAAAAAGCGCGCGACCGTGTTTTTTCGACTTATGTTTTTATTCAAACTAAAAACGTTTTGTTTTGTTGCGCCTTCTTACTTTAAACACGAAAAAAATAAGAAGGGATGGTAATGTAATGTTCGGATTGTTTGAAATACCAAAACCGGTCAATGAACCAATTCTCGATTATTCTAAAGGCGGAAGCGCCGTCGTGGAACTTAAAAGCAGAATCACCGAATTAAAATCAGAAACTATCGAAATACCGCTTATAATAAACGGTAAAGAAGTGCGCACCGGAAACTTCGGCTACTGCGTATCGCCGCACGATCACGGCCGCACTCTCGCTAAATTTCACAAAGCCGGCGAAAAAGAAATAGAAGCCGCTATTTCAGCCGCTATGAACGCGAAAAAAATATGGGACACTTTTACTTATGCTGAAAGGGCCGCGATATTTATGAGAGCGGCCCATCTTCTCTCAACCTCATGGCGCGCGACCATTAACGGCGCGACCATGCTCGGTCAGAGTAAAAATGTTTTCCAGGCCGAAATCGATGCCGCATGCGAATCTATAGATTTTTTTAATTTCAACGCTTATAACATGGCGTGCATTTATAAAAATCAACTTGATTCGACTAAAGGCGTCTGGAATTATACGGAATACAGGCCGCTCGATGGTTTTGTATTCGCGGTAACGCCGTTTAATTTTACGGCCATCGCGTCAAATCTAATTTCAGCCCCGGCGGTAATGGGAAATACGATTGTCTGGAAACCGGCCGTTACAGGCATTTATTCATCTTATTTCATAATGAAACTCTTCCAGCAGGCTGGATTGCCGGACGGCGTCGTAAATATGATACCGGGTCCGGGAGCGCTCATCGGTCCCATGGTTATGAAAAATGAAAACATGGCCGGCATTCATTTTACCGGCAGTACCACGGTGTTTAACGATATGTATAAAACGGTCGGAACGAATATAGCCGGCTATAAATCTTATCCGCGCTTAGTCGGCGAAACCGGCGGTAAAGATTTCATATTCGCCCATCCAAGCGCCGATAGAAAAGCCCTCTGTACCGCGCTTATCAGAGGCGCATTCGAATATCAGGGCCAGAAATGCTCCGCGGCTTCGAGAGCATATATCGCCGAATCGATATGGAAAGAATTAAAAGACATGCTCATATCTGAAGTTAAAACCATAAAAATGGGCGATGTGGAAGATTTTTCAGTATTTATGGGCGCCGTCATCGATAAAAGCTCATTCGAAAATATTAAATCATATATCGAGTTCGCCAGAAATTCTTCGGACGCCGAAATAATAGCCGGCGGCGGATGCGATATGAGCAAAGGATATTTCGTCGAACCTACCGTCATACTTACTACGAATCCAGAATTTAAAACCATGGAAGAGGAAATATTCGGGCCTGTTTTAACCATATATGTTTATAAAGACAATGAATTCGAGAAAACTTTAAAGCTTTGCGACGAAACTTCACCTTATGCCCTGACCGGCGCGATATTCGCCGAAGACCGCATCGCGGTCAAAAAAGCTTATGACGCTTTAAGATACAGCGCCGGCAATTTTTATATAAACGACAAATGCAGCGGAGCGGTAGTAGGGCAGCAGCCATTCGGCGGAGCGAGAAAATCAGGTACAAATGATAAAGCCGGATCATGGCTTAATTTAGTAAGATGGACATCGGCGCGCACCGTAAAAGAAACTTTCTGCCCGCCGCAAAATTATACTTACGATTATATGAACACATGGAGGTAATATAAAATGCTCAATAAGTTGATTTTAATTTCAGGCGCGCTTTTACTGACAATTTCATTATATCTGATTTCCGTTACAAACACGGACAACGGTCATAGCGGAATAATAAAAATAAAAGGCGCGGTTAAAAACGAAATCAACTTAAGCTTTAATGACCTCGAAGGCATTAAATCCGCTGCAAGGCGGATAAAAATATACGACGATAAAAACGAATATCTCGGTAATTACGAATTAGACGGCGTAGCGCTCGGCGAATTACTTTCGCTTGCGGGCGTCGCTAAAAAAACGGACGACGGCTTCGACCGCGAACTCGACATGTACGTCGTTGTGCGCGGCCGAAGCGGCCGTTCCGCGCTTTTTTCTTACGGCGAAATATTTCTCGACGCAAATTTTAATTCCGTTATTTTAACGAAAAACGCCCGTTTCATTCTTCCGGACAAACACGAAGATTTAAAGCCGTTTAATTTCAACGACCGCCTCTGGCACAAAGCGCCCGGCGCCCATAACATCGATCTTAAAAATTGCGCCGCGTGCCATAACGCAAAAGATGAAAGAAAACTTTACTTTCCTCGCGGCTACTGCGTTTATCCCACCTCCGATTCGAGCTCCGAGCGCTTTATCGAAGACGCATACGAAATCGAAATTTGCCAGATTGCGCCGCGTGCCATAAAAATGGAAAAGCATAAGGAAAATATGTGGAGCGAATCGATAATTATTAATATTTGCGGTAAAAACAGCATGGAAATATGGACCGGCTCATTATCCACTTTCTATAAAACCCGATTCATTGAAAATACCATAGGATTGGGAAAAGGATTTCATGGTAAAAGTGAATTCGAAGGTTATAACATGGCATGCGTTTTAAATCAATTTTGCCCTCCAGCGGATTACGCCATGTCTTATTACGTCATAACCGCAGACGACGGTTACAGAAGCCTTTTTTCGGCGGCCGAAATTTTTAATTCATCAAAAGGCGCTAATTTATTTCTGGTAGATATCGAAAACGGAGCGGCTCTTAAAAAAGGCAGCGGCCGTTTTAGAGCATTCATCCGGGAAGACTTTTTTATAGATCGCTGTGTACGGGCGGTAAAAGAAATTCATTATAACCATGCGCAATAATACATACAATAAAATAAGGAGATAATATAATGAAAAAAAAGAACGCCATACTTTCAATACTATTTTTATCCATGTTAATCCTGTTTTTTTGCCCGAACCGCTTTATCGCCGCGCAGGCCGCCGGCGGCGGACTGACTGATGAAACCATAATATTAGCCACGACATACAGCGTTTTCGATACCGGTCTGTTAGACGAACTATTAAAAGAATTTAAAAGCAAAACCGGCATTTCCGTAAAACCTATCGTCGCAGGATCCGGCGAATCATTAAAACTCGGCGAACGCGGAGAATGCGATATAATTCTCGCTCATTCTCCGGCGCTCGAAGAAAAATTCATGGAAGAAAAATACGGTAAAGACCGCAAATCATTCGCCCGGAACGAATTTTATATAATAGGCCCGGAATCCGATCCGGCGGGCGTTAAAAACGCAGCCGATGTTTTTGCGGCTTTTGCCAGACTTGACAGCGCCGGCGTATTTATTTCACGCGGCGATAATTCTGGAACGCATAATCGTGAAATGTCTATATGGAAGAAAACTGGCGTTTCGAAAAAAGCAGGCTCAAATTACATAATAACGGGGCAGGGAATGGCTGAAACACTTAAAATAGCGGATGAAAAACAGGCGTACACGCTCTGTGATTCAGCCACGTTTACCTATATGAATGAAAAGCTGACATTAAAAAAAATATACTCCGATATTAAAAATTTATCAAATATTTACAGCGTTATTACAATAAATCCCGAAAAAAACAAACACGCAAAATACGAGCCCGCTAAAAAGTTATACGATTACATACTTTCGGCCGAAACGCTAAAATTCATAGGTGAATTTGGAAAAGAAAAATTCAATAAACCGCTTTTTAATTTAATGGAGTAATTAACTGACGGTTTTATTTATCTAATAATAAGGCTAAAATAAAAAGACGGGTTATAACCCGTCTTTTTATTTTAATTATTCAATTGTTTTATTTTTTATCGCCGGCCGCTTCTTTTGCAGGAGGAGTATAACTCGAAAGTTTTTCATAAACTCCTTTAGCTTTATCTCTGGTTTCTTCGGCTATTTTAATATTAGATTCGAGCATTTTAATTGTTTCTTTCATTTCATCGAGAAGCATCTGTGAATTATCGAGTCTTTTTTTCATATTTTCAAGCATTTTTGCTTTCCGTTTTTCATTAATTTTATTTTCGGAAATAGCGGCTTCGATTTTAGTAATCATTTCAGTAATATTAGCGATTCTTTTTTTAAACTGCTCATCTCTTTTGGCCTGCATTTTATCGATTTTTTCTTTTTTTTCTTCAATCGATTTTTTTTCTCCGCCCGTCGCCGGCGCCGCATCCTGAGCTAACGCCGCCGTGGAAAAAGACAATAAAAGAGCCGCCGCGATTAATAACCTGAAAAATTTCATTAAAAAACCACTCCTTTTATATTTTACGCCAGCTTCATTATAAAAATGAAACCCTGCATTTTATAAAAATAATTTTAGCACATAATTTTCTTAATTGTCAATAAATTTACATATAAAATAAAAAAATCAATGAAAATACGAATTATATCGAAATCTTTTTCTTTATTTCAAGACGGCTGTTCTTTTTTTCCAAAAAAAATACCGCTTATATCGTCTTTATCGATAAATTCAACCATAAGCTCCCTGAATTTATCCATTATGCCGCATTCGTCAATATCCTGAAAATAAATTGTCGGCTCTATTTTATCTTTAAAAACCACTTTACAATAAAATTTTTTTTTCATGGCCGATACCTCGCCAGCGCGTCACGAATTTCAAACGCAAACTTTTCACATTCATCTATGCCTAAACTTTCCGGATAATTTATGTGAAAAACATTTTTCATTTTATCTATTACATCACCGGTAAAATAAATACGACCGGCGGCTATTTTTCGAATACCGTCAAATTCAAGGCTCCGACAATTAATATCTATCGCGCTTTCTAACGTAACTTCCGGCGGCAGTTCTATAGACGCGCCCGAAGCGGAAACGCGCGCGGGATATCCACCGCACAGGCCAAGTAATCCGGGTATATGCATAAAATAATTTTCATTAAAAATCATAGCCTGTATTATTTTAACTATATCGGAAGCGATCATCATATTACGCGGCGGGCCGGACGCGGTTTCGATACGCGACAGATCGAATATTTTCTCATCGCTTAATTCATCGAATTTAGAGCCGTTGACTGTTATACGCATAAAATAAGGCGAACCTTTAGCCGAAGCTTCGCGCGAAACATAGGTATTTAAAAAATGGCTGCCTATCATTTCCACTTTTACGCTCTCCACCGATATTTTTTTATAACGCGCAACCGCGGCCTGAATACGCGGAACAAGATGATTAAGATTTCCCGCGCCGCAATGAGGCGCCAACCCGGCGCTCGCAAGAAGCGGACACACTCCGTCGGGAAAGCTCGAATTAATAACTTTAGTTTTAACGCCCGAAATTTTAACGGCGCGCATTAATTTATATATCAGCGGCAGCGAAAGCGCTATCCATGCGCCGTAACCGATTCCATTGGGATAGGAATAACCTCCATATTTAACGCCCTTAATAAAACGCGCCGTATAAGCTATTATATCGGGACGATGCGCCGCAATAATTTCAGCGGTTGAATCGATATCGTTTAAATCCATTTTAATTAAATTTATATCAGGATAAAAACCCATTATAGCGGCCGAAATTTTAATGGTGTTAACTACGGGCGCGGCGGCTTCTATCGAACGGGTGCCTATAATTATTTTATGGCAGCCGATGCCAGGCACGCGCGACAGATATTCAGTAACGAAAGCGCCGGCGCTTCCAAAACCAGCGATCAATATTTTTTTATCCATTCGCAGCTGTTTCCTTTCGCTATATCGTCAATAGTATTTAAATTGATCCATCGGTCATCATCGATAAATACCGGAGTAAGCGGATAACGGGCGGCGGCCCTGTTAATCGAAAAAAGACCGTTACGTTTATCCGGCGTTAAACAATTATTGCCTATAACATTATACATATAATCATCGAACATTTCAATTAAATACTTCAGGGCGGCGCCGCCGAATTTCCATACCTGCAGGCTTTCGCCCGCGACGTCAAAACCGGGCCGCACGAATTTAAAAGCGTCTATATGCGCCTCATCGTATGCGAATTCCCGGATAAAACCTTCGGCGCCGCAGGCAACGACGCTTCGCGCGGGATCGATCGGCGCGTTTTTACGTACAAGAACGCAGCTATCCGAAGGATGATCGGTTATAAGCCTGAAATTTTCATACGGCATCAATAAATCGGCCTCTACGATCAAAACGGAATCAGCATCCACAAGCGATTTTGCAGATAAAGCCATCGAATACTCACAACCGTGAAAATTATAATAACGATTGTAAACGGTGGTAATTTTCATACCATAATCTTTCGGCCGGACGAATTTTTCAATAGCATCGCCAAAATGACCGGTAATAATAATTGTTTCTGAAATTAAACGACGCGAAAGACAGTTTAATATATAATCAAGAGAATTAGCGCCGCCTACATTTATAAGACATTTAGGCGACATATCCGTAAGCTCGCCCATGCGGCTTCCGACACCCGCCGCAAGAATTAAAGCCTTTTTATTCAATCATACCACCCCGCTTTTTCCACTATAGAAATAAATTTTCCGCCGCGCGCGATAAATTTAGCGCAGGAATTCATTATCTCATCGGCATATCCCGTGGCAAATATTATAATAGTATTTATTTCACGATAATTTTCAAGAATTTCGGGAGCTTTTATAACGATATCAGAACCGGGAATGAATTTATCGTTATAAAAAGGATTCACGTCGATTACAAATTTTATATCGCCGGAGTCGAAATTGCATGCATTAATAAGTGAAACGCCCCGCTGCCCGGCGCCCCAACCGCATATCACGGCGCCTTCACGTCTGGCGCCGGATATAAATTTCTTTAAATTATCATAATATGATTTCATTTCCGAAGCAAAAATCTTTAGCCTGTCAGGGCTTAGCAATTCCGGCTCACAGGAAAATACGGGCGCGATATTAAAAACGGCATTTCGAGCGTAAATACTATCGTTAAAAACCGCGTATATTAAAACGGAACCGCCTTCGAGATTGTTTTTTACGGCTTCGATAACCTGTAAACCATGTTTTTCGAGAAGAAATTTAAGGTTCGTCAGGGAAAAATATGAAAGATGTTCATGAAAAAAAGCATAAAACTGTTTTTGCGCTATAATATCGCCGGCCCATGGGACTTCAAGCGCGAAAACCCCGTAAGAGCGATTAAGCAAACATTTAACGCCCCGCATAACGGAATCGAAATCGTTTAAATGTTCGAGAACATGACGCATTATAATCACATCCGCGCACGCGCGGCCGGGAGATGATATTCCGCTTTCTTTAGAAGAAACAGCGTACTTTAAAAATAATCGCGAAAGTTTCCGTACGGAGTCTTTAGTAAAATAATCATTTATTATATGCACATTCTCGCCGGCGGCGGCGCTCAATCCTGAAGAAGGCTCGAAACCCGAAGCGAAAACGCCGCGCGAGGCGAAACATTCAAGCAACGCGCCTTCACCGCAGCCAATTTCAACGGCCGAACAGGGTGAAAATTTATTAATTATATCCGCGCAAAGCCATTCGGCGTATTTTTTAAAACCGCCGGCATAGGCCGGAGTATAAATATATTTTTTATAAATATCGGGAGGCACTATATCTACGAGCTGGATCAACCCGCAGCGGCGGCAATAATAAACATCGAGCGGAAAGCATCTGCCGCCGGCGTCTTCATCTGATGCCGCCGGGGAATTTAAAAAAATACCGGCACGCCGGCCGTTTTCAATTTTAAGCGCGCGCGCGGGTTTATCAACCGGTTCACCCGCCAGCGCAGCCGCGGGAAGAGAAAGAAACAGCGATAAACTTTTTCCGCCGCAAAGACGGCATTTTTCATTTTTATCAAATATCACAACCGCCTCCGTCGGACATACGTTTTATAATATATTTCGATGCCTCGCACGATGAATTCATAAAATTATAAAGATAAATTTTCCGCAAGCGTTCAAACTCAGTTCGATATTCATTACGCCGCAGCATCAATTCTTCGATAGAAGACAAAAGTAAGGAACGAACTTCGCCGGGTTTTATTATCTTTCCGCATAGCGGCCTTAATAAAAGCTCTACGGGCTCTAATTCGAGTTTTTCATATTCCTTATTATCCACGCGGCATGGAGTGTCGATGAAAAGCGCCGGCCTTGAAGTACCGAAAGTATATTCCAGATATATTCCGGACCAATCGGTAATTAAAACATCTGCTTTATGAAGATTTTCATCTTTAAGCATATCGAGTTCAAGCGATATGTTTGAAATTGTCTCAATATAACGCGCTATTCGAGCAACGGCTCCGGGAAAACGTTTTATAAATTCAGGATGCGGCCTTATTACCGCATTAATATCAGGCGCATTCCTTAAACTTTCAATCATGTCGAATACCGCCGAATCGAGTATATTTCCATCCGTCCAGGTAGGCGCTATCATTACCGAAATTTTTCTTCCGGCCGCGTCGCCGCCCGATACGCTTTGCATCCGTTCAAACTCGATATGATCTGAAAAAATCTTTTCTATTCTATGATAACCGCATTCGACAAGTGTTTTGGATTTAAGGCCGTATATTTCTTCAGACCGGCGCAATTCGTTTTTTTGATGAGATCCGGTGCATAAAACGGCGTCATAATGATCGAACGCATTTTTACGATATTGAAGATGAGTGCTGCCGGCGGAATGAAAAACATATATATAATGAACCGGATTTATCGAACGTTTAATATAAAAATTATCAAGATCCGGCATTGTCATTAAAAAAACTTTAGAATCGAGATAAACCATAATAAAAGCAAGCAAATAATTTATATAAAATGTCTTTATACCGCTTCCCGGATTTTTACGGGATTCAGAAATTTTCGCCGCCCGCGCGAATATGGAATCATTTATATCAGACGTAATATAAGCTATTTCAATATCATTATCAGCACGCAATAATTCGTTTATTATGCCTTCATAATACTGGTAATAAATATCGCTTTCCGAATAAAAAACGATGCGTCTGGCCTTCGCGGACGCCGCCGAAAAAAGCCTGACGCAATCTTTTATTTCTTTAATTAAATTAAAGAAACCTTTAAACATAAATATCCCGTTCGCCCTTATCAAAGCGTTCGATATATCCCGCAAAACGCTTCCGCTCTTCTTCTTCGAGCAATTCGTTTTTAAGTTTATCGATAAGCGCCATACCGATTTTTTTAGTATCAGGCGAAGCAAAATCTATTAAATACTCATAAAAAGTCAAAAGCCCATTTATATTACAGAATTCATGTATATGTCCCGTTTTAGAAAGCGCCATAAACGATTCTCCGGTTCGAAGACTGCGGTAACACGAAGTGCAAAACGACGGCAGAAAACCTTTAAAAGCAAGCGCCGATATTACCTCGTCGAGAGAACGCTCATCGGAAACGACGAACTGCCCGGCGGCTTCTTTCGGATTGGAATAACCGCCGGGTTCAGTTTTAGAACCGGCGGAAAGCTGCGAAACGCCGAGAGTAACCAGTTCATCACGCAGTTCCGGAGCTTCACGCGTGGATAAAATCATTCCCGTATAAGGCACCGCAAGACGCAAAACGGCCACCGCTAATTTAAATTGTTCATCGGTAAGCCTGTATTTATTCATATCGTTTATATCAAAACCGGCGGCCGGTTCAAGACGGGGAATCGAAATGGTATGCGGTCCGACGCCATACTTATCATCGAGATATTTAGCCTGGCTCAAAAGTGCGAGCGTTTCAAACTTATAATCATAAAGACCGTATAAAACACCTATTCCCACGTCATCAATGCCGGCCTGATAACATTTATCGAATATGCTTATACGCCTGTCATAATCTCTTTTAGGGCCGGATGGATGCATCTTCATATACGTTTCCCGGTGAAAAACCTCGTGAAATAGTTGATAAGTACCGATATTCGCATTTTTTATCTTTACGAGATCATCATGTTCGACCGGCGCTAAATTAACGTTAACGCGTCTGATTTTATTGCCTTTATAATCGACTTTATATATAGTTTCAATAGCGGCGGTAATATGATCCACGCCGCATTTATTTAAATCTTCGCCGGCGACGAGCAAAATACGTTTATGCCCGCTTTTTAATATATTTAAAGTCTCTTCCGCCACTTCTTCGAGGGAAAGAGTCTTACGGGCGATATCTTGATTGGATTTTTTAAAACCGCAATAAACGCAATTATTGATACAATAATTTGAAATATATAACGGCGCGAATAAAACCATACGCCTGCCGTATATTTTTTCTTTAACCGCCCGCGCGGCTTTTTTTATAGCGGCGATCATTTCAGAATCTTCACAATTTAAAAGAACTGCCGCTTCTGATATTTTAAGCGGCTTCATTTCCATGCTCTTTTCTATTATGTTTAAAATCTCTGACCGGGCTGTATTTTTAGTCATTTCGATCGATTCGTTAATTTTATTTTCATCAATAACCATAAAAACCCACCATTCCATTTCTAAGTGCGATATTATTTATAAAGCGGCAGCCGGACTGTAAACACGCTTCCTTTCTGGTATTCACTATCAACGGTTACAGTTCCTTTCTGGGCCGTCACCAATTTTTTTACGACCGATAATCCAAGGCCGGTGCCGGATATTTTTGAAGTTTCTTTAGTCTTACACCTGAAAAACTCCGTAAACAATTTCGGCAGGTCTTCTTTTCTGATGCCGTAGCCTGTATCTTTAACGGATATTACGCCATAACCGCCTTCACCGAAATAACTCACGCGTATTAAACCGCCTTCAGGCGTATATTTGATGGCGTTAGATATTAAATTATTAAGTATCATTTCCAGAGATTTTCCATCGGCTAATATTTGATTATCAACCATTTTCAAATCTTTTTCCAGAATTATTTTTTTCTTTTTCATTTCCTGCGCAAAAAATTCAAGCACGTTTTCAAGTTTTTCAGTAATATCGACGGGTTTAATTTCAAGATTAAGACGATTGGTCTGATGCCGCGATATTTGAAGCAGATCGTTAACCATTTCAAGCAAAGTCTCCGAACGTTCTTTACAGCGGCCAAGTTTTTCAATGATTTTATCGCGGTCGGTTATATAACCGTCAAGTATCAAATAAATATATCCAAGCGAAGCGGATATCGGGGCTTTTATTTCATGCGCCACCATTGAAACAAACTGATTTTTAAGATTTTCTATTTCTTTAAGTTTGGTTATATCATTTAAAACAACGCAATAACCTTCAATTTCATGATCGGTAACGACGGCCGCGCAGGTTGCCTGATAAAACATCTCGTTTATCCTTATTTCTTTTTGAATCATCGTAAGAGATTTATTTTCAATCATGGAATTAACGAGGGCCTTAATCTGATTAATAAATTCAGAATCGTAATCGGAAATTTTAGTATATAATTTTATTCTAACGTTTAAATCAATATTTTCAAAGCAAGGATTATAAAGCACTATTTCAAGCTTACTGTTTAATACTATAAGCGGATTGGCCATGCACTGAACTACGGTATGCATTTTTGACTTTTCCTGGCCGAGAATTTTAAGCGAACTTTCAGCTTCTTCTTTTAACTTTTTATTCTGTACAAGAAGCGTGCGGCGCGTCATAGATTTTTGAACCGCGTATAATATTTGTTCAGGGCTGAAAGGTTTGGAAATAAAATCGAAAGCGCCGTGTTTAATGGAATTAACGGCGGTATCTATAGAAGAGTAAGCCGTAACCATAATAGGAACGATAGTCGGATATAATTCATTTATGCGGGTAATAAATTCGATGCCGTCCATACCGTCCATTTTCATATCGACAACCGTTATATCGACGCCGGCATGATTTTTTTCGAGATAATCGAGCGCTTCAAAGGCCGACGGAAAAGGAATCGCGTCATAGCCGTTTTTTCTGATAACTTTCGTAAGAGCGATTCTAAACTGATCTTCATCGTCTATTACCAGAATTCTACCTGAAAAATTTTGCGTATCCATGAGTGCTCCTTTTAAATCCGGTTTTATTTTCAAAAATTTATAACTTTCGCTTTATCGCTTTTATTTATTTTATATCATATCCGCGATATATTCAAGTAAAAAAAACGATAATTATATAAAACCGGAAATACGTAAAACCGCCGCATTAAATGAACTATCCGAGAAGCCCTGCGCTCAAATTAGATTTAACGGGTAAAGTTATCTTAAAAGTAGTGGATTCGCCATAAACACTATCGACGGTAATTTTACCTCGATGCATTTTTATTATCCCATAAACGACGGGCAATCCAAGTCCCGTTCCCTTGCCATAACCTTTAGTAGTAAAAAATGGAGTAAACAATTTCGGCATTTTATCTTTAGGAATGCCGATACCGTTATCATTAAAAGATATTATGACTTCTTCATCATGTTTTACCACGTGCACATTAATAATTCCCGGAGAACGTTTAGCCTCGATCAAAGCGTCTTTCGAATTAGAAATCAAGTTAGTAAAAACCTGAAGCAGCGCCGTTTGATCGGCTTCGATAACAAGCGAATCAGGGCAATCGACTTTAATAGAAATATTAATGCCGATAGAAACATAATCATTTCTTATTTTAGTGCATAAGTCTTTTATAAAAGCGGAAAAATCAAATTCAATTATAGTAAGTTTATTTTCTCTGGAAAAATTAAGCATTCCGGTTATAATTTCTTTAGTACGGTTAATTTCGCTAATAATAGTTTTAACGTCATCTTTCAGTTCGTCGTTTTCGATCTGCTCGTTCAGCATGTGCGCATACAGCAGAACCGTGCCGAGAGGATTATTTATTTCATGCGCGACTCCGGCAGCCATCTGACCGAGCGAAACTAATTTTTCTTTCTGTATAAGCTCATTTTGCGTAGATTTAAGCATTTGATTCGACTGTTGTAACAAATTAAGATTTTCTTCAAGTTTTTCTATAACATAAGGCAGGCACATTTCTTTTTCGGCGAGGCCGGCTATTATAGCGCGCGCCTTGGCGCGGCACGAAGGATAACCGCATGCGCCGCAATTTAGTTCATCTTTAGGCTGGGTTTTTCCCATTTCTATAAGCACTTTTTTTATTTCCGCCGAATCGGCTTCTTTAATTTCCGATACTTCTTCCGATTCAAATACCACGCTTAAATCAATATTTTTATATTTTTCAATTTCTATTTTCCAGCGTTGCTGATTACTTTGAGACATACGGCTTTTAATATATTCAGACATTTGAGATTTTTTTTCAAAATAATTAAGCTCGGAACATATTTTAGGACCGTCGATGCAGCCGAGGCAAAAGAGCATATCAATAAATTTACCGTCAAGCGAACCTTTTTTAATCGAATCGAGCACCATTAAAACACGGTCTTTGCCCTCTGTAACTATAGTTTCGTTATCTACTATATCCTCAGTTTTTTCGGCGCATTTTAACAGCCCTCCGGTAACCGGGTAAATAGCTCCAAGATTGGCGTGCGGCGGATCAAAATCGATTTTATTGAGCTTTTCTATATCAATTTTATTTTCAATAATCCATAACTTTAATTCTTCAAATGTAATAACGTAATCAATGTCACGGATATAATTGCTTCTTTCATCTATTTTCGCTATGCACGGCCCGATAAACGCGGTTCGGCGGCCGGGGTTTTTCAATCTGGCCACGCGCGCGGAAGCCACCATAGGGCTGACTATCGGCGCTAAATATTTGATCAATTCGGGCTCGTATTTTTGAACGTATTTAACTATGGCAGGGCATGGAGTTGCAATTACGGTTTTTCCTTTATTTTCGGAAAGATATTTTTTATAAGCCAGAGTTACGAGATCGGCGCCAAAACCCACTTCATAAACATTTTTAAAGCCAAGCGCCTTTAAAACGCTGACGAGTTTAACGCCCACGTCCATAAAACTTACGACAAAAGACGGCGCAACCAATGCGTCTATATCTTTAAACGCGATATCATTTTTAAGTTCGTTAAAATATGAAAGCACCACTTTAGCGTTTTGCGAACAAACCGTAGTGCAATGGCCGCATGAAATACAACGGAAGCTGATAACGCTCGCCTTGCCGTCTTTAACTTTAATGGCATGCGCCGGGCAGCTTTTTATACATGCATAACATTTTTTACATTTCTCTCCGATAGTGGATACTACTGACACGCTCATCCCGCCCCGTCATATAAAAAATGATCAGGCTCAAAGCGGGACGGCATATAACCGGCGCGCTTCGAGGCCTGATATATCAGGTGTTCGTTATTTTTAATGACCGTGAGAATTATTGACCGCGGTATTTAATATACCGTTGACCTTTTCAAGTAAAATACCGGGATTAATCGGTTTATCAAGAAACATATCCGCTTTGATCCATTGCCGTTCCTTGGCTTCGTTCAAATCGAACTGGATTTCAGATTCCTGATTAACCGAAGTAGCGAGTATAACCGGAACGTCGGGACGCGCTTTTTTAATTTTATAAGCGAGTATAAAACCGGCATCGTAAGTTTCCATAATTAAATCGAGTATTACGAGATCGGGGGTGAATTTTTCGAATTTTTCCCAGCCTTCCTCGCCGGTTTCAGCGGTTTCTATTGAATATCCATTAGATGATAATGTTTCCGTAATTATTTCCCTTACATCGGAATCGTCGTCAACTATCAATATTTTCTTCATGATTATTTATCCCCCTTATACCTTGTGTGTAATAGCTCGTGCGCGTCATGTTCGTTTATATGCTTTTCATAAAGTTCTTTAACGTCGGGATTTTCATGTGAACGGCGGATGACGGAATTTTCATCGACTTTATAAGTGGTTTTAGTTCGCGATTTCAAAAGATCGGCATCGGTGTTAAACGGCTGACCGGCGCCTCCAACGCAACCCGCGGGGCAGCTCATAATTTCGACGAAATGAAGATCGGATTTTCCGGCGGAAATATCTTCTAATATCTCTACGGCGTTTCCAAGCCCATTCACGACGCCTACGTTAATCTTTGTTCCATCTATATCGACCGTGGCGCGTTTAATTCCGGCCATACCACGAACCGGCTTGCAATCGATATTTTCAAGTTCTTTTCCCGTAACCATATTATACGCGGTTCTGATAGCGGCTTCCATAACGCCGCCCGTCGCGCCGAATATTTTACCCGCGCCTGAGGCATGAGCGAAAGGCCTGTCAAAATCAGAACTCTGTATTTTTTCATATTGTATGCCGAATTCATCGAGCAGCGAAAACAGTTCACGCGTGGTTAAAACGGCATCCACATTGGCCATGCCTTCATTTTGAAGCTGAGGCCGAACTATTTCAGATTTTTTAGCGACGCAGGGCATTACCGATACCACAAAAAGATCTTTCGCTTTAACTTTCAACAGTTTTTCACTGAGATGTTTAAGCAGCGCGCCCTTCATTATATGGGGCGATTTGCAGCTCGACAGATGTTTTGTATGCTTCGGATAAAACGTTTCAATAAAATTAATCCATGCGGGACAGCACGAAGTAAACATCGGAAGCGGCTTATGTTTTTTAGTCAGCCGTTCGACGAGTTCTTTAGCTTCTTCCATAATAGTTATATCCGCCGCCGTACAGGTGTCAAAAACAAAATCAACGCCTATGCCGCGCAACGCGCCGATTATTTTACCGACAGCCTCTTCGACCGGTATCGATTTTTTAAAATATTCTGGAAATGTTACATGACATGCGGGCGCGAATTGAAAAGCCACCTTTTTTCCAGGATTGATTATCGCATCGATAACCGTTTTTTTATGAGGAATTTCACGTAAAGCGCCGACGGGGCAAGCCATAATACACTGTCCGCAGGAAACGCAATTACCTTCAGCGAGAGATTTATAACTTCCCGGCGCTACATGCGTGCTGAAGCCGCGATTAGCGAAATCAATAGCCGACACTCTTTGCTTTTCGGCGCATACGGTAACGCAGCGGCCGCAAAGTATGCATTTCGCCATATCGCGTTCAACGGCGGGCGACGCTTTATCGATAACCATTTTCTTTTTAGCTCCGCCCTTAAAGGCGACTTCGTCAACGCCGTATTGTTTTGAAAGATCCTGCAACAGGCAATTTCCGCTTTTTGAACATGTAAGGCAGTCCTGTGGATGGTTAGAAAGTAAAAGTTCGATTATTTTCTTACGCGACATTCTAACCTGCGGCGAATCGGTGCGCACCTGCATTCCAGCTTCGGCCGGATACGAACAGGAAGCTATAAGGCGGCCGGTTTTAACGTCTTCGACCACGCAGATCCGGCATGCGCCTGAAGGCTTATAGCCTTCCATATAACAGAGTGTTGGAATAAACAGGCCGGCTTTTTTAGCAACCTGATAGATAGTTTCGCCTTTAATAAACTCGACTTCTTTATTATTTATTGTCATTTTCAATTTCGTCTTCACGCTAAATCACTCCTTCACGATAGCTGAGAATTTACATGTGCTCAGGCAGAGCAGACAGCCTGTGCATTTATCGGCCGCGATAACATAAGGCGTGCCGGGCTTTCCGTAAATCGCGCCCTGCGGGCATTTACGAGCGCAAAGACTGCATCCTCTACATTTTTCGGTAACTATAACGCATTTAACCATCGATGAGCAAACGTGAGTGGGGCATTTTTTTTCAAAAATATGAGCTTCATATTCGTCACGAAAATGTTTGAGCGTGGATAAAACCGGGTTGCTCGCGGTCTGTCCGAGGCCGCAGAGCGAACTATTTTTAATAACTGAACATAGTTCTTCGAGTTCGAGAACGCCTTTAAATCTAAGAAGCTCATCGGAAGATTTTTTCTGATTCGACACATTGAGCACTATTCTATCGAGTATTTCATAAAGCCTTTTCGTGCCTTCACGGCAGGGGATACATTTACCGCAGGATTCGTTCTGGATAAAATTCATGAAAAAACGAGCCACATCGACCATACAGGTGGTATCGTCCATTACGACCATACCGCCGGAGCCCATTATTGCGCCGTTTTCTTTAAGAGATTCATAAGTTATTTTAGTATCCATAAGTTTTTCCGGCATACATGCGCCGGAAGGGCCGCCGATCTGTACGGCTTTAAATTTACGGCCTTCAGGAACGCCGCCGGCTATATCGTTAATCAGGGTCCTCAATGTAATTCCCATCGGCACTTCTATAAGGCCGGAATATTTAACGCGGCCCGTTACGGCAAAAACTTTCGTGCCGAGCGATTTTCCTTCGCCGAACGCCGCGAATTTAGAGGAGCCTTCACGCAATATCCAGGGAACGTTAGCAAAAGTTTCGACGTTATTAATAACGGTCGGCTTACCAAAAAGGCCTTTTTCGGCAGGATATGGCGGGCGCGGAGTCGGCATTCCACGTTTACCTTCTATAGAAGCGAGAAGCGCGGTTTCTTCACCGCATACAAAAGCTCCTGCGCCCTTTTTAACTTTAAGTTCAAAGCAAAACTTAGAATTAAGAATATTTTTACCGAGCACGCCTTTTTCTTTACACTGCTTGATAGCGTTTTCGAGGCGTTCGATAGCGAGCGGATATTCGGCCCTCGCATAAATATATCCGAAAGAAGCGCCGATAGCGTAAGCGCCGATAATTATACCTTCTATAACTCTGAACGGATCGCTTTCGAGCACGGCGCGATCCATAAACGCGCCGGGATCGCCTTCGTCGGCGTTCATAACTATATATTTTTTATTACCAGGCTGTTTATACGCCAGGTCCCATTTAATGGAAGTCGGAAACCCGCCGCCGCCGCGGCCCCTTAATCCGGATTTTTTTATCTCGTCTATAACATCCTCCGGTTTCATAGCTGAAAGCACTTTCTTTAAAGCCACGAATCCAAGAGCTTTTGAATAATCATCAAACGAATAAGGGTTTATTATACCGCAATTTTCAAGCGCCACTCTTTTTTGACGGGCAAAATAAGGCGTTTCATAAACGCATGGCATATTCGGAGTTTTTTTATAAGTGCCGAGAAGCCATTTATTGGAATAATTTTTATTATCGATCATTTCGATTAAAAACTCGGTAACGTTTTGAGGAGTTATTTCGCAATAAGCCATACGCGGCATGGAAGAAAATTCGAAATCGACCATAACCTCGCGCGAGCAATAACCGATACAACCGACCGGTATCATTTCAAAAGCCATTTTACGAACATCGAGAAAATCTTCGATTGTTTTTTTTATTTCGAGCGCTCCCTGCGCAAGACCGCAGGTACCCATCCCGATATATACCTTTAACTTATCCATAAAATTTTTCCTCCAGGATTATATTTATGATATATTTTTATTTATTCATAACTTCATGCTTTATATTTTACATTATGTTTTATATCTTACATTTTATAAAAACAATAAAGCATTAGATGTTTTTCAATCATCCGAAATTCGGAATTTAAATTAATGCGCCGCGGCCTGACTTTTATTAGAATCTTTTTCATTAAGATAATCGACTTTAAGCTTATCTACTATTGCAAGAGTCTTTGCGACGTCGAGATGCCCGTAAAATTTATCATTAATCATAATAACCGGCGCGATAGAGCACGCGCCAAGGCAGGCGACCTGCTGAAGTGAAAATATTTTATCGCGGGTAGTCTGACCGACCTCTATCTTTAAATGCTCTTTAAGCGCATTTAATATATTAAGAGAGCCTTTAACGTGACATGCGGTGCCGCGGCATACGGCTATTTGAAAATGCCCCGGCGGAGTGAGTTTAAATTGATTATAAAAAGTCGCCACTCCATATACTTTAGAATCGGCTATACCGAGATATTCCGAAATTTTGATTATATCGTCTTTCGAGATATAACCTCTTATATCCTGAACATCCTGCAATATTGGAATTAAGTTATCCCTTGATTTAGCGTATTTATTAAACGCCTCATAAATTCGTTTTTCGATGTCACCGTTAACCATTTCAATTTTCCCTCCATTGTTTCTATAGTTGTTCAGATTAATTTGATATGACAGGAACATATAACTTGCGGCCAGATTCTCGTTTTTAACGATCGCGTCGTCCGGCAGTTTTAAATGAACCGGCGCGAAATTCCAGAAATAACGAACACCAAGTTCATATAATTTAGCCGCTACTTTAGCCGCGCCATTCGCGGGCAATGTCAAAACGGCAAGCTTAACGCCAAGCGTACTGATTACTTCTGAAAGATTGTCAAGCGGTAATATTTTAAAAGTTTCAACCGTAGTGCCGATAACCTGTGGTGAATGATCGAATATCGCGACTATTTTCAAACCGTAATTAAAAAAATTCGAATAATTACTCACGGCCCTGCCAAGGTTGCCGGCCCCGATGACTATCGCTTTATTAACGGTAGTCGTACCAAGAACCATTTTAATCGCCGAAATAAATTCATTTATTTCATAGCCCTTATTAGGCTTTCCATTCAAATTAAGAAATGAAAGGTCTTTTTTTATATTATTCTGGTCTATAAAAAAATGTTTTGAAAGAATCGACGAGCTTATAAATTCATGGCCCTGCTCTTTTAAATGACACGCTAACTGAAGATACCTGGGCAATCTTTCAACGATTCTAAGACTGAAATCCATATATCGTTCGCCCCATTAAAGATTAGTTATTTTTTTCACTATCAAAATGATACACTTTTTTCAAATTAATGTCAAGTTAATTTCGAGCATTTTTTGGTATTTTTTAGTTTTTTTTACAAAAAAGAGAAAAAAAATATCCAATTTATTTTATAACATTATTAATACAATATTTTTGAAAAAATAT
Source organism: uncultured bacterium (assembly GCA_964421195.1). Classification (GTDB taxonomy): domain Bacteria; phylum Muiribacteriota; class UBA9980; order UBA9980; family UBA9980; genus UBA9980. The sequence goes on from CAYQWL010000002.1 coordinate 65,954, forward strand.
GTATTTTTTCACGCTAATCATTTAAATAAACTTAATATAACAACTATAAAAACTTCTGGAACCGATTACGAATTTCCCTGTAAACACATTATTTTTTTTAAAAAAAATCAGCCTTTTTTTAATTAAGCTTATTTTTAGATTAATTATATTCATGTATATAATTTTAAAAATTATATTTTTATACATTTTTTTGATTTTTTTCTTGATTTTTTTATTTTATATGGTATAATTAATTTAACCTGAGTTATGTTACTTTTTTCAACTCATTCGGAAACAGTGCAAGGGTTCGTTATTCTTTGAAAATTTGGGCTGGCCATTATAGCGGTCCGGGGATGGTGCAGTATGTTAGAAAAAGTGAAAATCCTGCTTGCCGAAGACGATTTGAAAACAGCTTCATTAATTTACGAGCTGCTTTCTTCGAACTCCATCTACGAAATAAAGTGGGTAGAAAACGGGGCTGTAGCGGTAGAATCCGCTCTCAAAGAGAAGTTCGATATTATTTTCATGGACATTCAAATGCCGGTAATGGACGGCATCGAAGCCGTTAAAAAGCTTCGTTCTTCGGGCTATTCAGGCTTAATAGTCGCCCTGACAGCTTATTTTGAAAAAGAAAGATGCATGGCCGCCGGAATGAACGATTATATTCAAAAACCCTTTTCCATAAAAGATTTCATAAAAAAAATGAATGAAATAAATTATAAAAAAGGCGCAAACGAAGAACTGCGCCCCGCCTCGCCGCTTGAGCAGAGCGAAGCGCCCGTCGATCTTGAAAAATTTTTAAATCAATAATATCAACGGTAATGGAACCGGGCGGCAATGAACGAAAGATTCAATTTTGACAATTATGTTGACAGGGCATACGTAACCGGCAATATGCTCTTAGAAGCCGGCGAGCATGACCGCGCGCTCGAATGTTTCAATAAAGCTCTTGAATTAGACGAAGGATTTACCTGCGCCATGTTTCATAAAGGATTAGCTTTAGTGAACCTCAAGCGTTATGACGAAGCTATATGCTGCTACAATATGCTTCTTGACATAGACCCGAAAGACACAGGAGTGCTCGAACACAAGGGCGTCGCGCTCATTGAAATAAATCATTACGAAGAAGCCGCGAAATGCTATAAAAAACTTCTCGAATTAGAGCCTGACAATTCCCGCGCATATCTAAAAATGGGGCATATTTATCAAATATATGGCAATTACAAAGAAGCCTTATCATATTTTGACAAATCGCTCGAATTAAATTACGGCGACAGGCGGGCCTGGTATCTTAAAGGCATCGTTCTTGCCGAGCAGGGTTTACTTTCCTCGATAAAACATAAATTCAACGAAGCGCTTAAATGTTTTGAAAAAGCTTTAGAATGCGCCCCACGCGATACGGACGTATTAAAGGACAAAGCTAAGGTTCTGACTTATCTCGGCGACAACGAACGCGCTCTTATAATCTATCATAAAATCAGCGATATAATTCCCGGCGATCCTATCGCCATTACCGCTCTTGCAAAACTTTACAAAAAAATGAACCGTCTCGAAGATTCGTTAGCATATTACAAAAAACTTCTCGAAATAAATACGGATACAACCATAACCGCCGAAATAGAATATCTTACCAACCGCCTCAAAAACAAACATTATTAATATGTATTTTTAATATTCATAACGCGGCTTATCTAACATACAATCCCGGCCACGCCGTCCGGCCGCATTATCTTATCCGGCCTTTAAAATTTTTCACACCTCAAAATTTCAATCACAAACAATTCTATAAGCTTATTAAACTTATTTATAAGCTTAAATTATAAACTTAATTAACAAGTTTTTAATAAGCCCATTACTAAAATTCAAAATTTTTCATTGACAAAAGGCCCGCGATTATCTATAATACATTATGTATATGTATCGAAAATATTACAGCATTCGTACCGAATGATTTAATATTAATAACATGCAAACAAGCAACATCTCATTCAGGAGGAACAAATGTATTTATTTAATTCTAAAAAAATCAAACTCTCCCTGTTAACCGCCGCGGTATTCATTTTTACGCTTGCATTAACCACCGGCGCATACGCCGCCGAAAAAATAAGCCTTGAATATAAATATAAGCCAGGCGATAAGTTTAAATACGACATTACAATGGACGGCAAAACCATTATGGAAACCGCCGGCAATAAAGGCGAAGCTCCGGTGGACGTTAAAATGCAAATAGAACAGAATGTTTTATTCGTAAACAAAAAAAACGGCAATATTGATATACAGACGAAAATACTGTCAGGAAAAGCCAGAAACGCCGAAGGCGCATTCGAAGACCTTAAAAATGTCGGCAATACTGTTTATATGACCATAACGAAACGCGGAGAACTGCTCGGAGCCACTTCTTATGATTCAAATTACGATCCCATATCGGTATCGATCAGTTTTCCTGAAGGCCCGATAGAAGTCGGAAAAAAATGGTCCACCGAAGTAAAGCAGCCTATTCCAATGAAAATCAACTATCAACTTAAAGAATTAAGAACGATTAAAGGCCGTAAATGCGCCGTTATAGAACAAAATATAGAAGTCGAAGCCGGCGTTAAAAATATCGCCGCGAAAGGCAGCGGCAAAATATTTTTTGACATCGAAAAGGGCCAGATGGTAATGGTAGAAACTACGAACGACATGAAGATGGACCAGCAAATAGAAAACGACTCACCAAACCTCGGACCGGCCGTAAAAAAAGTTAAAACAACCGTAAATCTTAAAACAAAGATGGAACTAATCAAATAAATATGGAATAAAATGTCAATCGATTTCGATAAATTAGAAAAAAACATCGCCGCGGGTTCCGGCGAAGCTTCGAAGCGCGCCGTACTGGCGGAGCTTTCTGATTCAAACGACCCGCGGGCGAAAAAAATATTAGAAAACCTCGCGCGCGATAAGAGCATGGCTATTAAGCTGCTCGCCTCTTCGTATATAAAAAAAAATTTTTCGGAAGGCGCCCAACCCGAAAACTCTTCCACGGCAACTTATAACGCCGCGAGCGGTTCGAGCGCAAGGCAGGCGGCACCGTCCGTTTCATCCGCCGTATCCTCGCAGGCGGCGGGCGGCGATCTTTTGCAAAACCTTTTTAACGCCGATTTCGTTAAATTCGTCGCCGCGCCGCTCGGAATAATAGCCATTTTGGGTTTGTTTTCACCCGCGATACCGGCTTTTTTCTTTTTCGGCGCATACCTTTTACTGGTAATCACCGTTTCTTTATTTTATGATAAACAAATAGCTATTCCATCGGTTTTAGTAATATGTATGATAGCCATGCTTTTTTATGCCGCTGGCCTCATCGTAAATTTCAAGCCGACCTTTCTTTTAATGGCCGTTTTTACAATCGCGGGAACGTATATATCTTTCGTTACGACCGAACTGCGAGAAAAAAACATCAACTCGCGCTCAACGGTAGAAGATTTAAAATCACAGGTCATGCAGCTCAAAAGGCTTCTTGACAAACGTAAAGATTTTAATGAAGCGCAAAAAGACATGGATATTATCACTAAAATGAAAAACGATCTTAACGTTAAATCGCGGCGTCTCGGCGAAACGATGATTCAGATACACGAGCTTATTTCCAGCCAGAAAACCGATGAAATTATAGAACGAGTGACCAAACTGCTTACAAGGCAGCTCGGCGCCCGATCGGTATCCGTCTGGATAGCCAACTCAAAATTTCATTCAATATACCCGCTCGGCTGTTCCGAAAAGCATATAGATCCACAAAGCTACATGAACATGAACATCTCCCTCGACGAAGAGACTATCATTACCAAAGTATCGCGTGAAGGCGGATTTTATACGGGGGAAGAACTGAAAAAAATATCCGAATACGAACCATTTTCGACGGAATACGACATCAAAAGTGAATTCAGCGTATCGATGGATGCCGGTAATAAAATAATCGGGGTAATTAACTGTGAAGAAATCACCGACATGTTCGAATTAAACGATGAAAATAAGAAATTAATAAAATTAATCGCCGACGTTGCGGCATGGGCGTTAAAAAATGCGGGTGATCTGGAGTTATCGAAACGCGATCTACAAAACATCAAACAGCTTTCAGACAGAGAGCGGGAAGAAAAAAAGAAAATTAGAAGCATATTCGATAAATTCGTATCGCCGAAGGTAATCGAAGAAATTATGAATAACCCGGCAAGTCTTTCTCTCGGCGGCAAGCGGCGCGCCATAACTATGTTTTTCGCCGACATACGCGGTTTTACTTCGATGAGTGAAACCCTCGCCGGCAATCCTGAAGTAGTTTTAGATGTGGTCAACCGTTTTCATTCCTCGATGACCGATATAATAATCGACCACGGCGGAACTATCGATAAATATATAGGCGATGCTTTAATGGCGCTTTTCGGGGCCCCGATGAGCAGCTCTAAAATGGAAGACGACGCTTTTAATACCATTGCGGCCGCGCTATCCATTAAAAGCGAGTGCGTAAAAATACGTGAAAAACTTATTCATGAAGGAAAAACCCCCGTTAATGTCGGAATTGGCATTAACACCGGTGAAGTGGTAGTCGGCATGGTCGGCTCTACAAAAATGATGAACTATACGGCTATTGGCGACGCCGTAAACACGGCGGCGCGTATCGAGGCCAATGCAGGCGGCGGACAGGTTTTAATATCACGCGCCACTTACGAGCTCGTTAAAGACCGCATAGAAGCCAACGCACTTGAAGCCATAACGGTAAAAGGAAAACGCGAGCCCGTCGAAATATTTGAAGTTATCAGCTTAAAACAATCGACGGATATGTAAAACATATAACCAGATATATGAAATAACAAAGAATATGATAATTTTTTATAAAAACGGCAGAAAAAACGATAAAGGTTTTTTTATAAGCGGCGCCGAGATTGTCTGTTTTATTATTATAAATGTTTTAATGCTCGCCTCATTCGGCCTCGGTTCATCCAT
>CAYQWL010000003.1:0-66326 GCA_964421195.1 uncultured bacterium
TGATATCCGTGTCTATATTATCCCCGAATTTCAGCACGCGGCCTTTGATTATATTTTGCATAATTTACCTCCGATATAAAATGAACTTTCGTTAAATAAAATTACGCGGGTCGGTAATTTTTCCGGTAATAGCCGAAGCCGCTACCATGGCCGGCGATCCTAAATAAACTCCCGCCGAGGAAGAGCCCATTCTGCCTTTAAAATTTCTATTTGACGATGCGATCGCGTTTTCGCCGTCGGCAAGAAGGCCTTCGTGCGCGCCAAGGCACGGGCCGCATCCGGGATTCATTACGAGCGCTCCAGCGCTTACCAGATCGGTAATATAGCCTTTTTCGAGCGCCTGTAAAAGAACGGCTCGTGAAGCGGGAAATACAAGTAATCTTACTGATTTTGCGACTTTTTTTCCTTTTAATATCGATGCCGCTATGGCGATATCGTCGAGCCTGCCGTTGGTGCAGGAGCCAAGCAACGCTTGATGTACAACCGTTTCGGGCATATCGCTTATGTTTTTAACGTTATCTACATTATGCGGGCAGGCTACCTGAGGCTCGATCGCGGCCGCATCGATATCGAGTGTTTGCTCGTATCGTGCGTCCGGGTCGGAATAAACTATTTTTGAAGAATCGTAAGACAGGCCGTTTAATTTAAAAAATTCTTCGCATACTCTGTCGAACGGTATTAATGCGCATTTTGCGCCCATTTCCATCGAAAGGTTCGCGAGCGTCATGCGTTCTGAAACGCTCATGCCTTCGATCGCTTTTCCATAAAATTCGACCGATTTATAGTTCGCGCCTTCAACTGTGAGCCGGCCTATTATATATAAAATAAGGTCTTTGGCGTAAACGCCTTTTCTGAATGAGCCGTTAACCGTTATTTTCAGGGTTTCGGGAACGCGCAGCCATATTTTGCCGGTAGCCCATATAGCGGCCATTTCAGTGGCGCCTATTCCCGTGGAAAGGCAGCTGACCGCGCCGTAGGTTGTCGTGTGTGAATCCGTGCCGACAACGAGTTCACCGGGGCGCGCATGCCCTTTTTCGACCATTACCTGGTGGCATATGCCTTCTATTATATCGTAAAAATAAGTTATACCCTGTAATTTTACGAATTCACGGATTTCTTTGTGTATGTTCGCTGATTCAACGGATTCAGCTGGAGTTCTATGATCGAGAGGAATTACGATTTTATCTTTAGCCCATACTTCTGGAAGTCCGAATTGCTTGAATTGCTTTATGACCAGACCGGCGTTATCATGCGACATGGCAAAATCCGGTTCCACGGTAACTATCTGACCGGGAACCACGTTTGTGAGTCCGGCCTTTCCGGCTAATATTTTTTCGGCCATTGTCATCCCCATATTATTTCACCTCATTCATATTTTTATGTTAATTATTTCTGAAAAAGTGCAATTAAAAAGAAAACAATTAAAAATAAAAAAATTTACTGTTAATTATTTGTATCTGTATGAGTCCATTTAAAAAAAGTTAATTCTAAAAAATTCATAATATGTTTATAAAAATTTTCATGCTTAATTTTTAGTATTTTTTAATTTTTTATAGCGGGCTTATTTATTACTTGATGAAACATTATTTATGGAACGGTTCAAAATTAGCGAAATCGGCGTGATTAATGATATATCCTTCAGCGGTTCGTCTTCCGAGATCGCCTTCTTTAGCGTGAACGGCTATCATATGAGCGATTTCTTCGGGCATATCAAATTTCGCGCAGAGCATTACTCCTGAAAATGGGTGCCGTAAAAGTTCGCCTGAACGGCTTTTTGCGTATCCGGCTTCGGTTTTTTTATATTCGAGAAGTTTTCCGATATCGTGTAAGAGCGCTCCGGCCGTTAAATAATTTTTATTTAACTTTATTCTTTCGCCATAAGTTGATGAGATAGCTTCGGCCATAGCTGCGGCCGTTTTAGTTACGCCCCTCGTATGTTCGAGAAAGCTGATGTTGCATTCTTTGATTAAGAGCGTGAATGGAATTTTATCCAGGTCATCGATTGTCCAGCCGCCGCGTTGAATCGCTTCCTGCCAGACCATAATCACTTTTTTGCGAAGAGTTTGATCGGTTATCCAGTCAATTTCAGGTATTTTTTTTATAAGTTCAGCGTTTTCGAAAACAGCCATATATACATACCCCTTTCTTTGCTTCTTTTTTTATATATTCGGGATTATACATTAATTACATTTTTTTGTCAACGATTTATGGTTGAATGTTATTCGAGTTATTTCGTAATATATTAATTTAACATATTTAACTTGAACAAATAAAAATCATGATGTATAATAAATTACATAACACGTTAAATAGTGAAAATTTTTGAATGAATCGAGATATAAATGACTGATATGAGTATTATTAAAGAAAAAAAAATATTTTTTTTGATTTCACATCTGGCTGACGGCGGCGCCGAACGAGTGGCGGCAAACCTTTCAAAAATATTTCCTCAAAATATTCAAACGGTTTTTGTTTTATTTGAAAATAGTGTTGAATATAGCTATAACGGTAGAATTGTATCTTTCGATTTAAAGCCGGCCCGCGGTTTTTTTAATAAGATTATTAATATCATAAAAAGAGCCGTGAAATTAAAAAAACTTATTAATTCAGAAAAACCTGATGCCATAGTAAGTTTTATGGAAAGCGCTAATTTGATAAATATAATTTGTAATCCCCGCCGGGCGATCGTGAGCGTTCATATACATCCATCCACCAATTATAAAAATGATTTTTTCAGCCGTTCAATAATAAAATTATATAACGCCGCATTTAAGGTTATTTGCGTGTCTAACGGCATTAAAGAAGATCTCGCTTCTAATTATTTCGTAAATAAAAATAAAATCGAAGTGATTTATAATCCGATCGATGATGATGAGATTAAGCATAAAATGTCTGAACCGCTCGAACCCGAATATGATAATATTTTTAAAAATAACGGTGTTATATTAACCTGCGGCCGGCTCAGCGCGCAAAAAGATCATGCTTCGCTTTTAAAGGCGTTTGCTCTGGCGCGCGGCCATATAAGCGATGCGCGTTTAATTTTACTGGGACGCGGTGAACTCGAAGAAGATTTAAAAAGATTAACGTTCGAATTAAATATTTCTGATAAAGTATTTTTTGCCGGATTTCAACGAAACCCCTTTAAATTTATCGCGCGCAGCCGATTATTCGTGTTATCGAGCATTTTCGAAGGACTCGGCAACACGCTTATAGAAGCTATGATATGCGGCGTTCCGGTTATCAGTTCTGATTGCCCGTGCGGACCGGCCGAACTATTCAGCGGCACGCCGGTAAATAATCTTTTCGCTCCGCGCGATATTGGCGCAATGGCTTCAAAGATTATTTCTTTTTATAAAAGAAATAATGCGGACCTTTTTGAATTTTATAAAAAAAGACTCGAATCTTTATCTAAAGAAAAAATAGCGGCGGCATATCTTAAAGTTTGCGGATGCTAATATAAGCAGATTTATAAAAAATTTATAAATCGAAATACAGGAATGCGGAGAAAAATATGAACGACGGCAGTTTGAAACTTGAAGGCGGATTAAAATTGACGGGAAAAAGCCGTATTTATCTGGAAAATTTTTGCCCGGCTCCAGGCGGCGGCGCAAAAAAACAACCTCCCCTGGTAAGTATTATAACGATAGTATATAACGGCGCGCGTTATTTAGAAAGTACTTTAGAAAGCGTTTTAACGCAAAATTATAAACGGCTTGAATATATAATAATCGACGGCGGTTCTACCGACGGCACGATCGATATAATAAAAAAATACGAAGATCGTATCGATTACTGGTTAAGCGAAAAAGACGGCGGTATAAGCGATGCTATGAACAAAGGAATAGCGCTCGCAACGGGAGAAATTATAGGCATGATACACGCGGGCGACTGGTATGAACCCGGAGTTATAAGCGTTATCGCGGGAACGTATATGAAATATTCGCCCGATATTATATGCGGTTCGCTCAGGCTATGGCAGGATGGAAAGCCTTACTATGAAAGCGATTCAGATACGGACGGGCTTGATTATGCAATGAGCGTCTGGCATCCGACCGTCTTTGTACGTTCTTCAGTGTACAAACAATATGGCGTTTTTAATCTAAAGTATAAAATCGCTATGGACTATGATATTATGCTGCGTTTTAAAAAATCAGGACGTCGATTTTTGAATATGCCCGGTTTTTTTATATCAAATATGAGCCGCGGCGGAGTTTCCGAAACTTCCCGCGCGCACGGCCTCGCCGAAGAATATGAAATAAAATTGAAATACGGCGTAAACCGGTTGAAAGTTTTATATGACAGCATTGAAAAATATTTTTTGTGCTGTACTCTGCAGTCTATAAAACGGACGGTAATTAGCGCTGGAGGCGGCCCGATAATTGATTTATTAAAGAAAATAAGAAATAGATACGATAAAAGATTTATTAATTAATAAAATTTTAATTTATTACCGGGCTTTTTTTGAGCCTTTATTAAAGATAAAGTGGAGCGAAATGTAATTATATGTGCAGGATCAACGGTTTCTGGGATTTTCATGAAAATTTACGTTACGACGAAAAAAAAGTCAATGAATCGATGCGCGATACCATGATTTATGGCGGCCCGGACGATTCGGGAGCGTTTTATGCCGCAAATGCGCCCGGACGCCTTGCGTTCGCACACCGGCGTCTTTCCATTATCGATCTTTCTTCGTCGGGCCGCCAGCCGATGATGGCGAACGATTATACCATCGTTTTCAACGGGGAAATTTATAATTATGCTGAAATTAAAGCGGAGCTTTTAAAAAAAGGCCATACCTTTATTTCTTCGAGCGATACGGAGGTGATTCTTAAATCTTTTATTGAATGGGGCCGAAAAGCGGTCGATAAATTCAGAGGTATGTGGGCTTTTGCTCTATGGGACGCTAAAAATAAAATTTTAACGCTTTCGCGAGACCGCGTGGGAGTTAAACCGCTGTACTGGTATTATAAAGACGGTTTATTTATGTTTTCCTCTGAATTAAAGGCTTTTCATGCGCATCCGGCATTCGATAAAAAAATTGATGAAACATCGCTCGCTCTTTACCTTCAGTACGGTTATATAACCGCGCCGCGCACTATATTTCAAAATACTCATAAACTCGAACCCGGAAGTTTTTTAACCATAAATTCGATCCGTGATATTTCCATATTTAAGTACTGGAGCGTCGAAGAACATTTTCTTCGGGGCGCGCAAACTGAAACGGAATTCCTGACATCCGGCGGAGAAAAAATGGACGAAGAAGCGGCGGCCGATGAACTGGAAGCGCTTTTGCTTGAAAGTTTTAATTTAAGAATGGTTTCCGACGTACCCGTCGGAATGTTTTTAAGCGGCGGCGTAGATTCTTCTTTATTGACGGCGCTTCTATCAAAAAATCGCTCCGGAGGCCGGACCCTTAAAACTTTTACAATCGGTTTTCGTGAAAAAGAATATGACGAGGCGGCGGACGCGAAAAAAGTGGCTTCGTTTCTCGGAACCACGCATACCGAAGCTTATTGCGGCCCGCGTGAGGCTTTTGACGTTATAGAAAAATTGCCCGGTATATACGACGAGCCGCTTGGCGATGTTTCAACGGTTCCGACTTATCTCGTTTCGAAACTCGCGCGCGGCGAAGTAAAAGTATCTCTTTCGGCCGACGGCGGCGATGAACTGTTTTTTGGATACGGCCGTTACACGATGATGCTCGAACGGATATGCCGCTTCGATTCAAATCCTTTTTTATCGCTTGCGGCAGGCGCGCTTAATTATATAAGCCCCGGCGCCGCTTATTCCATTTATAAAAATATATTATCGCCGTTTTTGCCGCGCTGGAATAATTTTTATGATAAATTCATTAAGCTGAAAAAAGTATTGAATACCCGTGATAAAATAACCCAATATGATATTTCAAATAAGTATTTTATGGATGATTCTCTTCGCGATTTCGGCTATGACGCTTCATCCTGCGCGGCCGGGCAGCTTTTTAAATACGACCGCGCGCTCGATAAATTAAATATCGCCGCGCGTATGTCATGTTTTGATATAAAAACTTATTTACCCGACGATATTCTCGTTAAAATCGACCGTGCGGCGATGAGCGTGGCGCTTGAAGGACGCGACCCGTTTCTCGATCATAAAATTATAGAATATGCCGCTCGTCTGCCTTTTTGCCTGAAATATAAAAACGGCGTTCAAAAATATATACTTAAAAAAATTCTTTACAGGCATGTTCCGCGCGAATTAATAGACAGGCCGAAGCAGGGATTCGGCATGCCGGTTTATGAATGGTTCCGCGGCGAATTGCAATCCTGTTATAAAGAGCGCCTCGCTTTTGATAAAATTAAACGTGAGGGAGTTTTCGACGCCGCGGCGGTGACACGCCTGCTTGACGATTATTTAAACGGCAGGGGCGTCAATGCTCATAAACTCTGGTTTTTATTCGTGTTTGAATTATGGTATGAAAAGTATATGAATTTTAAAAATTAAGGATAAAAAGCGCAAAATGAACGTTAAACATGAAAACCTTATAACGGCTATTACATTCGCGTTTTTGCGCGCTCATATCCGATAACCCGGAGTAAAATTATCTTGACTAACAGGTCGTAACTGGATTATAATGGAATGTTATTATTAATTAACATTATACAATAAACATGTATGTGATATATGCGATGAAAGGCGATACGGAAGTGTCCGATGCGAGTGAAAGTAAATATAGTCTTCATATCAGTCCTGGCAAGGCCGGCATAAATTATTATAAAGATTTATGGCGCTACAGAGAGCTTTTTTTATTTCTTGCCTGGCGCGACGTTCTGGTCCGATATAAACAGACCGTTATAGGCGTTTTATGGAGCGTACTGCGTCCGCTTATAACCATGATTATTTTTACTATCGTATTCAGCCGGCTCGCTAATTTGCCTTCTAACGGCGCGCCTTATGGAGTCATGGTTTTCGCGGGGGTTTTACCCTGGCAGTTTTTTTCGAACTCGCTTGCCGATACCGGCAACAGTCTTGTGGCTAACGCGCACCTGGTATCTAAAGTTTATTTTCCGCGCATTATAATACCGGCTTCCTCGGTTATCGTGGGTTTTATCGATTTTTTAATCGCATTTATCATCATGCTGGTTTTAATGATATTCTGGTATTCGTTTATTCCGCCCGTATCTATTTTTTTTATATTGCCGTTTCTCGTGCCGGCTTTTTTATCTTCTCTCGGACTCGGATTTCTTGTTTCGGCCCTTACCGTTAAATATCGTGATTTTCGTTATATAGTTCCTTTTATAGTTCAATTCGGCCTTTATATTTCGCCGGTCGGTTTTATGAGTTCGATAGTGCCTGAAAAGTGGCGTTTATTATATTCTTTAAATCCGATAGTCGGCGTTATAGACGGGTTTCGCTGGGCGATACTCGGCGGCGGTTCTCAACCTTTATGGTGGCCGGGCGTAGCGGTTTCAACCGCGGTCTCGATTATATTATTCATGATAGGTTTCGGTTATTTTCGAAATACCGAAAAGGCTTTTGCTGATGTTATTTAATACAATTATTTTCGGAACATAACAAAGAAAATTATTTATTTACATGATTATTTATTCATATAATTAATTATTGTGTTATGCAGCTAAAAAAAGATGATGATAAAGTGAGCTTTATTTATGCCTGATTATGCTATTAAAATAGATAACCTCGGTAAAAAATATATAATAGGCCATCAAAATCAGGCCGGTTATAAAACATTCCGCGACGCTTTAGTCGAAAAAGTTAAAGCCGCCGCTAATTTATTGCGGCATCCGTTTTCAGACGGCGCAAATTTTTCTTCTTCTGATTATGAAGAATTCTGGGCGATTCGCGATATCTGTTTAGAAATTAAGGCAGGCGAGCGCGTAGGGATTATCGGCCGCAATGGCGCCGGTAAATCGACGCTTCTTAAAATTTTAAGTCGCATAACCGACCCTTCCGCCGGCGACATCCGGATAAACGGTCGTGTGGCAAGCCTTCTCGAAGTCGGAACCGGGTTTCATCCGGAATTGACCGGACGCGAAAATATTTATTTAAACGGCGCCATTCTCGGCATGGGCCGCGAAGAGATAAAACGGAAATTCGATGAGATAGTCTCGTTTTCCGAAGTGGAAAAGTTTCTCGATACGCCTGTCAAGCGCTATTCATCAGGCATGTATGTACGGCTTGCCTTTGCCGTAGCCGCTCATCTCGAACCTGAAATACTTATCGTCGATGAAGTGCTCGCCGTAGGCGACGCCGCGTTTCAAAAAAAATGCCTCGGAAAGATGGAAGATGTCGGCAAATCAGGCCGTACCGTGCTTTTTGTAAGCCATAATATGGGAGCTATAATGAGGCTTTGTGAAAAAGCGGCGCTTATGGATAACGGCCGACTATTAAAATATGCTATGGCCGAAGATACCGTAGCCGATTATTTAAAATCAGGCGTCGGCAGCCCGGCGCTGCGTGAATGGGAAGAAAATGAAGCGCCCGGAAATGAAATTGCGTCTCTTTTAAGCGTGGCGGTAATAGACGAATCGAATGAAATTAAAAGCTCGGCGGCTATTAATAAAAAGATAATTATACGTATGAAATTTTTAGTTAAACTGTCAGGCTATGTGTTGACGCCGAATTTTCATTTTTATAACGGCGAAGGCGTCTGCGCTTTTGTGGTTTCTGAAGTGAAAGGCGAATGGAAACGTAAAGCGCGGCCGGCCGGATATTATATTACGGAAGTTGAAGTTCCGCCAAATTTTTTAAGTGAAGGTACATATTTAGTCGGCGCGGCCCTGAGCACCATGTCGCCTCTTAACGTTCATTTTTTTGAAAGAGATGCGGTTTCGTTTCAGGTCGCGGACAACGATTCCGGCGAAACCGCGCGCGGCGATTATTCCGGGCCGATTCCGGGAGTTTTAAGACCGATTTTAAACTGGAAAACAATATTTGAAGATAAATATAAACCGGCGGTTTAATTCGTATAATTTCGATCGAAAGGATGTCGATAATGAAAGTTGTTATTTTTTGCGGCGGCATAGGAACGCGCCTTAAAGAAGAAACTGAATTCAAGCCTAAACCGATGGTTAAAATAGGGGATAAACCTATTTTATGGCATATCATGAAGATATTTTCTTATTACGGGTTTGAAGATTTCGTGCTCTGCCTTGGCTATAAAGGCGAAATGATACGCGAGTATTTTTATAATTATGAACTTTTTAACAGCGACGTTACTGTCGAGCTCGGAAAGAAAGATAAAATAGCCATACATAAAGGCCATGCCGAAGCCGGATGGCGCATAACCATGGTGGATACCGGCGAAAAAACTCTGAAAGGCGGACGTTTAAAACAGGTCGAAAACTATATAGATGGTGAAAATTTTTTTCTTACCTATGGCGACGGTTTAGCTAATGTTAATATTTCTGAGTTGTTTAAATTTCATCAGGAACATGGAAAATTGGCTACGGTTACCGGCATCAGTCCCGCATCGCGTTTCGGCGAGCTTGTCGTTGACGGCCTGAAAGTAACCGCGTTTAATGAAAAACCCGAAAAAAGTTCCGGGCTTATAAACGGCGGTTACATGGTTTTAAATAAAGGCATTTTTAATTATATAACAGCGGATGAAAATTGTGATTTCGAGATCGGGGCGATGGAAAATATAGCTCATAAAGGCGAATTGATGGTTTATAAGCATGAAAAATCATGGGCGTGTATGGATAATATTCGCGACATGGATTATTTAAATAAATTATGGTCGGAAAGCAAAGCTTTCTGGAAGATATGGTAATAAAATGAATCTTGATTTGAACATATATAAATCTAAAAAAATTTTTGTGACCGGCGATAGCGGATTTAAAGGATCATGGCTTTCAATATGGCTTTTAATGCTCGGCGCGGAGATCACGGGTTATTCGCTTGAACCGCGTACGGCCGGAGATAATTATTGCATTTGCGGCCTTAAAGATAAATATCACAGGATAAACGCGGATGTAAGGGATTACGACAGGTTGAGCAATGAGATTAATAAATTTAAACCTGACTTTATTTTTCATCTCGCAGCGCAGCCTCTCGTACTGGATTCTTATCAAATCCCAAGAGAAACATTCGATATTAATGTTATTGGAACGCTTAACGTTCTTGAAGCCGCCAGAAAAACGGATTCGGTGAGAACGGTCATTGTCGTTACCAGCGATAAATGTTATGATAATAAAGAAACTATATACGCCTATCGTGAAATAGACGCGCTCGGAGGAAAAGATCCTTATAGCGCATCGAAAGGGGCCGCGGAAATAATAACGGCCTCTTACGCCGCTTCATTTTTTTCGGGTCCGGATACCGCCGCCGTCGCCTCCGTTCGCGCGGGTAATGTTTTCGGCGGGGGCGATTGGGCGCCAAATAGAATATTTCCTGATTGTATAAGATCGATTTCAGAAGACCGCGAGATTCAGGTCAGAAATCCCGGAGCGGTTCGCCCATGGCAGCATGTTCTGGAACCGCTCGCGGGCTACCTTGATTTAGGTTCCGCTTTATATAATAATAAATTAAAATATACAGGCGCATGGAATTTCGGCCCTTATTACGATAATATCAAACAGGTCGGAGTTCTCGTAAAATATATCATAGAAGCGGCGGGACGAGGCAGCGCGGCGTATTCTGCGCAATTATCTTCACGGTCTGAAGCCGGATTGCTCTATCTCGATATAGCTAAATCAATAAATTATCTTGGATGGCGGCCCGTTTTCGATTTAAAACAGGCGGTCGCGCTCGCCGTCGAAGAGTATTATGGCGCCGCGGCATGCGGGACGCCCGAAGAAACTTTTTCACAACGCGTCGAACATATTAAAAAATACATAGAAAACAGGGCAATTAAAAAAATAGAATAATTGGAGTCATAATATGAAATGTAGAAATTGCGGGGCAATTATAAATCAGCCTTTTTTATCGCTCGGCGTTTCGCCGCTTTCTAACTCTTATTTAAAAGCCGGGCAGTTAAATGTTATGGAACCGTTTTATCCTTTAGAAGTTTATGTCTGCGAATCGTGTTATCTGGTACAATTAGATGAGTTTGAAAAGGCGTCAAATATTTTCAGCGATGATTATGCATATTATTCGTCTTATTCGGAAAGCTGGCTCGAACATTGCCGTAATTATGCTCTTACGGTTATAAAAAAATTCGGTCTGGACCGTGAATCATTTGTAGTAGAGGTCGCGAGCAACGACGGTTATTTGCTGCAATATTTTAAGCAGGCGGGCATAGATGTTCTGGGAATAGAGCCGGCGGCGGGAACCGCGCAGGCCGCAATGGATAAAGGCGTTAAAACCGATGTAGCTTTTTTTAATTCAGACTATGCCGAAAAAAAATTCGTTAAAGGCAAATGCGCCGATTTAATCATCGCTAATAATGTTCTCGCGCATAATCCCGATCTTCTTAATTTCGCGGGCGGCTTTGTAAAAGCCCTTAAGCCTCATGGCGTTTTAACTGTTGAATTTCCGCATTTAATGAATTTAATCGCTTATAATCAGTTTGACACGATTTATCATGAGCATTTTTCATATTTCAGCCTTTATAGCGTCTCCGATCTTTTTAAACGCTGCGGCCTCGCGGTTTTTGACGTGGAACGAATACCGACTCACGGCGGTTCTTTGAGAATTTATGCGCAAAAAGAAAGCGGCGGCATTCATACGGTATCTGAAAATGTCGAAAAGCTTATCGACGAAGAAAAAAGTTTCGGCTTAATGGATAAAAATTTTTATAATTTATTTTCTGAAAAAGTAAAGAAAGTTAAAAGAGATTTTTTAGCTTTATTAATTGAAATAAAAAATAAAGGCGGTAAAATAGCCGGGTACGGAGCTCCGGCTAAAGGTAATACTTTGCTTAATTATTGCGGGATAAGAACGGATTTTATAGACTATACGGTAGATTTAAATCCTTATAAACAGAATAAATATCTTCCGGGCACCCGCATACCCGTGAAAGCGCCTGATTTTTTATTGAAAGACAGGCCGGATTATGTTATAATATTACCGTGGAATATTAAAGATGAAATAATTCAGCAAATAAGTTATGTCCGGGAATGGGGCGCGAAATTTATAGTATCCGTTCCCGGCGTAGAGGTTTTTTAACGTGAAATTTATTGAAACGGAGCTGAAAGGCGCCTATATTATCGATATTGAAAAAATAGAAGATGAAAGAGGTTTTTTTGCGAGGGCGTTTTGTAAAAATGAATTCGTAAATTACGGCCTCGAATCGGAATTTGTTCAACATAACGTGTCATTTAATAAAAAAGCCGGTACTCTCAGGGGAATGCATTTACAGCTCGCCCCGTCCGGTGAAGCAAAGGTTGTTTCATGCATTAAAGGCGCTATTTATGATGTAATAATCGATTTGCGGCGTCAGTCTCCCACTTTTATGAAATGGATTTCGATTGAATTACACGGCGATAGCGGCAGAATGCTTTATATACCGAAAGATTTCGCGCATGGTTTCCAGACGCTCGAAGATGAAACCGCGGTATATTACTGGATGTCAGAATTTTATAAACCGGACAGCGCTTTTACGATTAATTTTAACGATCCGTTGTTTTCGATAAAATGGCCTGTTAAAAATATCACGGTATCTTCTAAAGACAGTCAGGCTGCATTTATAAAGGAATTTTAAATGGCGGTTTTTGATTTTAACGCATATATTAGAGCGCCGCTGAGAATCGATATGGAGTGATTGTCATGGATCCGCGTCTTACGCGTAATACATTGATCGATGAAGAAAATAAAAATATAAGGGTGTTTTTGAAACCTTTAGATCCTTCCGACGCTTCACTTATCGTTAAGTGGCGTAACAGTCCTGAGGCAATGGCTAATTTTTTTTCAGATAATCCCGCGACGATCGAAACGCATCGGCGCTGGTATGAAAATTATATAAAATCATTTACAAGGCATGAATACATTATTCAAATAAAGGAAAACAACGTTAAAATAGGCACGATAGGACTCGATTCCATTGATTTAATCAATATGAGCGCCGAATACGGCAGTGTTATGATCGGCGAGGAAGAATACAAAGGCAGGTCTTACGCTTATGATGCGTCAGTAGTTCTTTTAAAACATGCGTTTGGTCCGATGGGGCTTAACCGTGTTTTCTTAAGAGTTTTTATCGATAACGCGCCGGCCGCTAAACTGTATAATAAATTAGGGTTCCGGCATGAAGGAGTTCTCAGAAAAAGTATTAAAAAATTCGGTGAATATCGTGATGTAGCGGTTATGTCGTTAATTAACGGCGAATTTAATATTATATAAATACCATACGTTTTTATTTTTTTGTCAGCTGTATGGTATCTTAATATTTTTGTACAATATAATTAAACATCGAATTATTGGAGGAATAATTTTTGAATATTGAATTTGAAAATATGAAAAAAAATATGATAGAGAGCGTTGGCACCGATCCGCACGCGAAAGAGCTTGGAGTAGAATTTATCGATTATACGGCTAAATATAAATATTCCTACAATTTTACATGGCTCGGCCGGCCTATTATACAATTTCCGCAGGACATCGTCGCCATGCAGGAAATTATATGGAATATCAAACCCGATTTAATAATAGAAACCGGAATAGCGCATGGCGGTTCATTGATTTTTTATGCTTCCATTCTTGAGTTAATCGGTGAGGACGGCCTGGTTCTTGGTATCGATATCGATATTCGCGAACATAATCGTATCGAGATTGAAAAACATAAGTTATTTAAAAGAATTAAAATGATACAGGGCTCGTCGATCGATGAACGGGTGGTAGAGCAAGCGGCTTCCATAGCAAAAGATAAATCCCGCATTCTCGTAGTTTTAGATTCGAACCATACTCATGATCATGTTTTAAAAGAACTTTCACTTTACTCCGGTTTCGTTACCAGGGGAAGTTATTTAGTCGTTTTTGACACGGTAGTCGAAGATATGGCCGAGAGTAATTTTGCTGATCGTCCGTGGGGTAAAGGAAATAATCCAAAAACAGCGGTTCGTGAATTTTTAAAAACAAACGATAGTTTTGAAATAGATTCAATGATCGAAAATAAACTTTTAATAACTGTAGCGCCGCAGGGCTATTTGAGGCGAATTAAGGAGTGAGATAATGGAAAGAATACCTGTTGCGGGTCCCTGGATTACTCAAAAAGAAATAGATTATGTAAACGATGCCGTGAGCGGCGGTTGGTACGCTAATGCCAGTAATTATATAAATAAGTTTGAAGCGGCTTTCGCTTCTTATACAGGCGTAAAATATGCCGTGGCGATGCCGTCATGTACCGCGGCGATACATATAGCCCTTTTAACATTAAACATAAATGCCGGCGATGAGGTTATAGTTCCCGATATAACGTGGATAGCCACTGCCGCGCCTATTAATTATGTCGGCGCCGTTCCGGTATTCGTCGATATCGATAAAAAGACATGGTGTATATCGCCCGAAGCGTTCGAAGCCGCTATTACACCGAAAACTAAGGCCGTTATTATCGTCGATCTGTACGGCAATGTTTGCGATATGGATAAAATAAAAGAAATAGCGCGTAAAAACGGAATAAAAATAATCGAAGATGCCGCCCAGGCCGTTGGGGCGGAGTATAAAGGCCGCCGGGCGGGATCGTTCGGCGATGCCGGAGTTTTTAGTTTTCACGGCACTAAAACGCTTACTACCGGCGAAGGCGGCATGTTTCTTACTGATAGCGATGAAATTTATCAAAGATGTATTTTTTTAAGGGACCACGGGCGGAATACACAGTCGGGAAAAATGTTCTGGAATGATGAAGTGGCTTATAAATATAAAATGTCGAACATGCAGGCGGCGCTCGGATTGGCGCAGTTAGAGCGGATCGATGAGTTGATTAAAAGAAAAATCGAAATTTTTGAAATGTATGCCGAATTATTATCATCATATAATATGATTACTTTAAATTATCAGGCGGCCGGCACGCGAAGCGCTTACTGGATGGTAACGGCCGTTCTAAATAAGAAGATCGGCCTGACTAAAGAAGATATAATCAAAAACATGTCTTCTCAAAATATAGATTGCCGGCCGTTTTTTTATCCTTTAAGCAGTATGCCGGCTTATGAAGGCGTGCCGGGAATCGAAAAAGCGCGGGCAAATAATACCGTCAGTTACGAATTATCGCCGTATGCGGTGAATTTGCCTGGCGCATTAACTCTAACTAAGGAAAAAATAGCCTGTGTCTGCGATTCTTTAATTAAAATGTGTAATTTTTAATGTCAGGATTTCTTAAAAATAAAATTAATGTTTTAATAAATTTAACGTTAAAAAATTAAAATAAAATATATTAAATTTGTTATAATAAATGAATTATGATGAATAATCCACTTATAAGCGTTGGAATACCTACTTATAATAGACCGTCTGGATTACGCCGCGTTCTTGAAAATATTTGCGCTCAAACGTATGAAAATTTAGAAATAATAATTTCAGATAATTGTTCTGATAACAAAGACGTTAAGAAAATAGTACGGGAGTTTATTAAAAACGACAAAAGAATCCGGTATTATTGTCATGAGTGTAATATGGGACCGGTTTATAATTTTAATTTTGCGCTGCGTAAAGCGCGCGGCGATTATTTTATGTGGGCCGCCGATGATGATGAGTGGCCGCAAAAGAATTATATTTTAAAATGTTTTGAGTTTTTGCGCGATAATTCTGATTATTCTTTAGTATGCGGCGAGGTGAAATATTATAATAATAAAATTTATTTCGGCGAGGGTGTAAAAATAAATTTAACCTCGGCAAATCGTTTTGAAAGAGTTGCTGATTACTATTCACAGGTTATGGATAATTCAACCTTTTACGGCCTTTATGATCTAAAAAAGATTGAAAATTTTTATTTAAAAAATAACCTCGGCGGCGATTGGTTTTTTATAGCGGCCGCGGCCTTTAAGGGAAAAATTGGATTCTTACCCGATATTTATTTTATAAGAAATTGCGGCGGAGCGACAGTTAGTTTTGAAAAAATCACGGCTACATTAAACCTTGATTCTATTAATTCAAAATATCCCAATCTAATGATAGCTTTTAATGCGCTTTGCGACATTATGTTCAGCGCTGAAATATATAAAGCAATTAGTATTTTTGAAAGAATGTATTTTTCATCTATTATTTTCTGGAAAATTTTTTATGCAAGAGCTTTTATGCCATGGTTCTTAAAACGTCCTTCTTTTATTATAAATACTGCTGTAACAGCAAAAAAAATTATTAAAAATATAGTTTGCTTTAAAATTTTTAAACATTGAATGATAAAAATAACGGATGCTTCATTTATAACGAACTATTAAAAACTTGATGCACTAATTAAAAGGCTGATATGAAAATATTATACGATCATCAAATATTCGCTTCGCAGGTTTATGGCGGCATATCAAGGTATTTTTACGAACTGGCGCATTCGTTATGTTCGCAGTATCAGGACGTGCGCTGTTTGCTGTCTTTGATTTATTCTAACAATCATTACTTAAAAGGCGGTAAAACTGTTTTTACTCATAGCGGCGATTATAAACGGATTATCGATTACGATAATTTTTGCGCGGGGTTTAATTTTAAAGGCAAGTGGAAGTTATTTCAAATAGCGAAAAAAATAAGTTATATTAAAGATTATAGCGCCGCTAATAAAGCGTGCGGCGTTAAAGCCGTTGAAGCAGGCGATTATGATATATTTCATCCGACTTATTACGATAATTATTTTTTAAAACATATAGGGCATAAACCTTATGTGCTTACGGTTTACGATATGATACACGAATTATTTCCTCATGAATTTCTTCGTGATGAATCTATATGTTATCAAAAGAAAATTTTAATCGAAAATGCCTCGAAAGTAATAGCTATATCTGAAAATACAAAAAAAGACATAGTAAAATTTTATGGCTGCGAAGAAAAAATAGAGGTCGTACATCTTGGAAATTCACTTATGCCGCCTGAGGCAAATTACGCGGGCGGTAAGGCCCCGCCGGAAAAATATATTTTATTCGTAGGAAGCCGCCAGAAATATAAAAATTTCGATTTTTTTATTAAATCGGCCGCTCCCATTTTAAAAGATCATAATGACCTGAAATTGGTGTGCGCGGGCGGCGGATTATTTAGCATTGATGAAATAAATTTGTTAAAATCACTTGGTGTCGCCGAAAAAGTAACGCAGATGTCTTTAAGCGACGACGGGCTCGCTTTATTTTATAAAAACGCGCTGGCTTTTATTTTTCCGTCTCTATACGAGGGTTTTGGAATACCGGTTCTTGAATCTTTCGCGTCAGGCTGTCCTCTTATCGTCAGTAATTCGAGTTCTTTGCCAGAAGTGGCGGGAGACGCCGCTATATATATCGATCCACAGTCCGCCGTTTCGATTCAAACAGCCGTAGAAAAAGCCGTTACGGATAAAAAACTTCGAGACGAATTACAAGCGAAAGGATTTGAGCAGTTAAAAAAGTTTTCATGGAATATTACCGCTCAAAAAACGAAAAAAATTTATGAACGAATACTTAATTAAATTATAAGGCGGCGTTTATGGTTAAAATAATGATTACGGGTTATAACGGGTTTGTCGGCCGGCACCTTGTGCGTGAATTATATAAAGCCAGGCGCGGCTCAATTGAAGTAATCGGCATCGATAAAACTATAGATTCAGCGGATAATTTGCCGGCCTCCGTCGAAGAATGTAATTTTCTCGATTTTGCCAATGTGTTTGAAATAATAAAAAAATACTCGCCGGAAGTGATTTTTCATTTCGCCGCTGAAAGTTCCGTCGCGTCAAGCTGGCATTCACCTTCGTTTATGGTTTCAAATAACGTTAATTCGCAGATTAATCTTTTCGAGGCGCTGCGCAAGCTCGATAAATTAAAAACGCGCGTGATAATCGCCGGTTCCTCAGAGGAATACGGCGAGGTCGATCCCGAAATGCTGCCGGCAAGCGAAAACTGCGCGTTCCGGCCGCTCAGTTCTTATGCGGTAAGTAAAATAGCCCAGGATATGACGGCGTTTCAATATTTTAAAAGCTATGGCATGGATGTAATCAGGGTAAGATGCTTTAATCTTTGCGGACCGGGACAGCTTTCTAAGTACGTTCTCAGTTCGTTCGCGCGTCAGACTGCTCAAATCGAAGCGTCCGGAGCGCGTTCAGGCGTCATAAAAGTCGGAAATCTCGAAATCGCAAGAGATTATACCGACGTTCGCGACGCTTCTAATTACTATATCGAGTTAGCTGAAAAAGCAGTTTCCGGCGAGGTATATAATCTTTGCTCCGGCAAAATTTATTATTTAAAAGACTTATTGAATATTTTAATTAAAAAATCTAAAATTGATATTCGAGTTGAAACCGATCCCGAAAAATTAAGGCCCTCCGATTTAAAATTAATTTATGGCGATAATTCTAAGTTAAACGCATTATGTAATTACAGGCCGCGTTATAATATCGAAACTACTTTAACTGAAATGCTCGATTATTGGCGAGAAAATATATCATAAGAAGGTATAGCGTTTAAAGCGGCTTTTTAAAAACCGCACAAATCGATTTTTGGTTTGATACAGTATGAACAAAATCAATGTCAGGCAAATTGAATAATGAATGGGAATTAATTATTTTTTATGAACGATACGAAACTACATATAATCCTTCCGGTCCACAACCGCAGGAGCGTGACCGAAAAGTTCATAAATTGCCTTGCCGCGCAGTCGTATCAAAACTATCATCTTATATTGGTAGATGACGGTTCGACCGACGGCACGGCTGAAATGGTGCGCGCGAAGATTAAAAGCCTCACCATTATCCGCGGCGGCGGAAATCTCTGGTGGGGAGGCGCGCTGCATAAAGGGTATTTATGGCTTAAAAATCATGACGCTTTGCTTTCGGATGCGGTTTTAATCTGTAACGATGACGTAACGTTCGATAATGATTATCTCGAAACCGGCCTTGAATTTTTAGAGAAAACGCCGGATGCGATGATATTATCTACGGTTTATACTTCCGATGGCGAATTTCACGAAGCCGGCGCTGTAGCGGATTTTAAAAACTTTACTTTTAAAAATGCGGCGCCGGGTGAAATAATCAATTGCGCTACAACGCGCGGCCTGTTTTTTACCGTGTCATCTTTTTTTAAGACGGGCGGATTTTATCCGTTTTTGCTGCCGCATTATCTTTCTGATTTTGAATTTACTATCAGGGCTCACCGGCGCGGAATAAAAATTACCGCCTGCAATAAATTAAAGCTTTATATAGATATGTCTTCCACGGGATATTTCGGCTCTATCGACGACGAAGGATTTTTAATTTTTTTAAAAAAGTTTTTTTCGATTAAATATCCGAATAATCCGGTATATAAATTAATATTCGTTTTTCTGGCGTGTCCCTGGCGTTATATAGCGCAAAATACGTTAAAAGTATTATGGACGGCATTCAAGCATATATTTTTTCACGTCAGAAAATCGTTTAAGAATTATTTTAAAAAATGACTTTTTAGCGTTAAAAATAAGTATTAAAAGCTTAAATTTGATTTATAGATTAAATTATGTAAATAAACGAATAAGTAAAGGAAGAAAAAAATATGAAACCGTTAAGAATACTTGTAACCGGCGGGGCAGGGTTTATAGGAAGCCATCTTTGTGAGAAACTTTTAAAAGAAGGGCATGAAGTAATATGTCTTGATAATTTTTTTACGGGGCGTAAAAAAAATGTCAGTCATTTACTCGATGATAAAAAATTCGAACTGATAAGGCATGATATTACCGAAGAAATAAGGCTTGAATCAGATCGTATATATAATCTGGCGTGTCCGGCGTCGCCCGTTCATTATCAGTATAACGCGATTAAAACCGTTAAAACTAATGTAATGGGCGCTCTGATCACTCTCGGCATGGCTAAAAGGGTGAAAGCGAGAATATTGCAAGCATCTACCAGCGAGGTTTATGGCGATCCGGCCGTCCACCCGCAGGTTGAAGGATACTGGGGCAACGTCAATCCGATCGGCATCAGAAGCTGCTATGATGAAGGAAAGCGCGTCGCCGAAACTTTATTCATGGATTATCACAGACAGAATAATGTTCAGGTGAGAATCGTACGTATTTTCAATACTTACGGTCCGCGTATGCTTGAAAACGACGGCCGCGTGGTGTCTAATTTTATCGTGCAGGCCCTTAAAAATGAAGATATAACTATTTATGGCAGCGGAGAGCAGACACGTAGTTTTTGTTTCGTAAGCGATTTGATAGACGGCATGGTCCGTATGATGGAAAATACCGAAGATTTTATCGGACCGGTTAATCTCGGCAATCCTCAGGAATATACCATACTTGAGCTTGCTAAAACCATTATAGAATTAACCGGCTCGAAATCAAAACTGGTTTTCAAGCCATTACCAGAAGACGATCCGTGCCGCAGAAAGCCCGATATATCACTTGCTCAAACAAAGCTTGGCGGATGGTCGCCGCAGGTTCCGGTGAAAGATGGTTTGCTTCGGACTATAGAATATTTTGAAAATGAATTAAAAGACGTGCATGACGCAAAGTAATGACCTGTTGATTGCAATCGCGAATAGCGCGGTATAAATTTTTATAAAAGATATTTCAGGATTCGAGGCCGCAATAATTGCCAACATAATGTTATGATATAAATATGGGAGATGCTATGAATGAAATTACATTACATGTGCCGGTTTTATTTTTAGTTTTCAATCGGCCTGATACGACCGGACGGGTTTTTGAGCGTATAAGGGCGGCACGGCCGGCGAAGCTTTTTATTGCCGCGGATGGCCCGCGTGCCGGACGTAAAGACGATATTGAAAAATGCGGAGCGGTTAAAAAAATCGTGTCCGAAATTGATTGGCCGTGTAATGTCGAAACGCTTTTTCGTGATAAAAATCTCGGCTGCGGACGGGCGGTAAGTTCAGCTATTTCATGGTTTTTTGAAAAAAACGAAGCTGGCATTATACTCGAAGATGATTGCCTGCCTGATATTACGTTTTTTAGCTATGCGTCCGAGCTGCTTGAAAAATATAAGGAAGACGAACGCATGGGCATAATTTGCGGCGCGAATTTTCAGTTCGGCAAAAGGCGCGGCACGGCCGGTTATTATTTTTCGCGTTATCCGCATATATGGGGCTGGGCTTCATGGCGGCGAGTATGGCATAGTTATGATTTCGGCATGAATAATTGGGAAAATATAAAAAACGGCGGCTGGCTTATGGATTATTTTGGCGATGCCGTTCGCTGTAAATATTGGAGCGGCATTTTTGACGCGGTCCGCACGGGTAAAATAAACACGTGGGACTATCAACTGTTTTTAACGTTCATAGCCAATAATTATTTATCTATAGTGCCTGCTGTAAATATGATATCTAATTTAGGATATTGCGGTGAAGCTACCCATACGGCTGGCGGAAACGACAGACTTTCCGAAATCGCCGCCGGTGCGTTTGAATTCCCGATAGTGCATCCCGATTTTATAATCCGGGATTCGGCAGCCGATAAAAGGACTGAAAAGCTTTTTTTTAAACCGCACGGAACATTAGAATTACTCAAACATAATATAAAAACTTCTATAAAGCGAATGTTAAAGATTAAAAAATAACATCGTTACAAATTATAAAAATTGTTATCTGGCCTGTAATAAAATATGCCGGATGCCAGATATAAATAAAGATAAAGATATTTAACATTAATACATAGTAAAATTTAAAAATAACGGTAATTTATGAAAAAAGAAAAATGCGCTGTTTGCGGCGGCGTTTCTGAAAAAATATTTTCATCTAAAATAATGGAAAAATATGATATTTCATATTTTTATTGTTCGCGTTGTTGTTTTTTACAAACTGAAAGGCCTTACTGGCTTGATGAAGCTTATAAAAGCCCTATCAATGAAGCTGATACCGGTCTTATTGCGCGTAATTTACAAAACGCCTCATTAACGGCTCCATTATTATATCATTATTTTGGAACGCCGAAGCTGAAAAGGCCTTTTTTTCTTGACTATGCCGGAGGATACGGCGTATTTGTCAGGCTGATGCGCGATGCCGGCTTTGATTTTTATTGGAATGATCCATATACCAATAATATTTTTGCAAAAGGTTTTGATTATGCGCCGCATGCCGATGATTTAAAAATATCCGCCCTGACGGCGTTTGAAGTTTTTGAACATTTTTCCGACCCGCTTATAGAGATAGAAAAAATGCTTAATATATCCCGTAATATTATATTCAGTACATTTCTCATTCCGGCCTCATTTCCTCCGCAACCTTCGCACTGGTGGTATTATGGACTTGATCACGGCCAGCATATTTCATTTTATTCGAAGAAAACTCTGGAATTTATAGCTTCCAGGTACGGACTTTTTTTTCATTCTTATAATTCTTGCTTTCATATATTTACTGAATTTAAAATATCATCCGCCGTCTTTTATTGTTTATGCAGGTTTAATAAATATTATAATTCGCTTGTTATTAACAGGCGTTTGAAAAGTCTTATAACGTCAGATGCTTTAAAACTTATACAAAAAAAAGGCGGCAAATTTGATGAGTGAAGATATGTATCGTTCTTATTTTGAAAATCATTGTGTTTCATTTGATGAGTATCGTGATTTTAAAATTCCCGGTTATCTTATCGAAGAACTTCCGTGCTCGAAAGATTCCGCTATACTTGACATTGGCTGCGGCCCCGGACATTTTCTTTCCAGCTTGAAAAAAATGGGCTATGCTAATTTAAACGGAGTAGATATTTCAGATGAGGCGGTAGAATATGGCAAAAAAAATGGGCTTAATATAACGAAAATTTCCAGCGTTATAAAATATTGCAGAGAAACCCGGAATCGTTATGATTTTATTATAATGAGCCATGTCGCCGAACATATAGATAAAAATGAAATTATTCCAACTTTAAAAGCCGTGCGTGAAAATCTAATGAAAGCCGGCGCATGTTTTTTTATAGCCGTACCCAATGCGCAGTCTAATACAGGATGTTATTGGGCCTATGAAGATTTTACACATACGACGCTTTTTACCGCCGGAAGCCTTCTTTTTGTTTTAAAGACCGCCGGGTTTAAAACAATTAAATTTCTCGATCCGCTCGGTATTTATAACAGCGGATTTTTGGCTCGTATTTTTAAAAAAATACTGTTTCGCGTTTATAAATGTAACATTGAATTCTGGAACAGAGTCACCGGAAGTTCGTATCATAAACAAAGCCCATCTATATATACTTTTGATATAAAATGTACGGCTAAAAATGATTAAATTTATTAAAAAAATAATAAAATATGATTTTATTTCTCTTTCGCTAACGGATTATCTGGCCGCTCGAAAAGGCGCTAAGATTCGTCTGGCGGCAAAAAAAAACGGCTTTGATGTAAAACGGCTTTTAATAATAAAACTTGATCATCTCGGAGATTATATTCTTTTTCGAAATTTTTTAAAAAGAATAAGAGAAAGTGAAAAGTTTAAAAATTATAAAATCACATTTCTGGGAAATATTATTTTAAAAGAACTGGCGGAAAAGCTGGATTCAAAATATGTCGATGAATTTATATGGATAAATTTAAAGGATTTTTTTACCGAATATAAATCCGGATATCGTTATAATGTTATTAAAAAAGTTTCTTCACTTTATTACGATATAGCTTTTCAGCCTTCGTACTCAAGAAATTATTTCTGGGGCGATTCTATTATGCGCGCCGTTGATGCAGGGGAAAAAATAGGCTTTGATGGTGATTTGAATAATTTAAAGGGCGTTTTGAAAAAAAAAGCCGATAGTTTTTATTCGCGGCTTATTAAATTGCCTGATAATGTAGTTTTTGAATTTGATAAAAACAGATTCATAGTTGATGAATTACTTAAAAATAATTCGCATAATATTAATTTACCATTTATTGAAACCGTCCCGGCGTTTTTAAAGCATGAGAGCGGCGAATACTGCGTAATTTTTGCCGGCGCCAGTTCCGCCAGGCGCCGATGGGGAATTGAAAAATTTGCTAAAGTCGCTGATTATATAGTTGAAAATTCTGGCTATAAGATTTTTCTTGCCGGAAGTACGGCGGAAGAAAATTTAGCTTTTGAAGTCTCGGCGGCCATGAAAAGTGAAAAAAAGGAAATAATATGCCGTACCGCGGGGCTTTTTGACACAGCATGCCTGCTTGCCGGCGCCGCCGTGGTTATATGCGGCGATACGGGAGCCGTTCACATGGCGATGGCGGCCGGGGCCGCAAAAGTAATTTGTATTTCTAACGCCAATCACTATTTACGCTTTGTTCCTTATCCTGCCGGCCTTGACGACAGGTTATTTTGTGTATTTCCAGACGTCATAGACGATATGATAGTTAAAAAAGGCGTCGCGGCTGTCATCGAAGCGTTTAAATACGGTTCTGATATAGACATAAATCTTGTTTCGGCGGATAAGGTTATACGCATTTTAAACGAAAAATAAAGTTACTTGTTTTTTTAAAAATTTATGTGAATGAAAAATGAAATTTGTTATATTAAAAATAGAGGTTTATAATGAAATGCCCTGCGTGTTTTTCTGAGAATTTAACCGTTAAATATAAAGATTTATTATATGACGACAGGTATGCTTATCCGGGAAGGTTTTCTCTTCTCGTGTGCGGGCAATGCGGTCACGGCCGGCTTGACAGAGAATTTTCCGGCCATGAAATAACAAATTTATATACAGGGTATTATCCCCGGTCTTCATATAGCATATCGGATTATAAACCGGTATGTATCGCTTCGGGCCTGGACGCTTTATTTGACGCGTCGGGCAGTTTTGCGTATAAATATGTGCCGGAGCGTGTTCGTGTGCTTGATATTGGTTGCGGTTATTGCGAAACGTTAGGATATCATGAAAGCAGGGGATGCGATGCGTATGGCTGCGAGGCCGATGCCAATGTAAGAATGGTAGCTGAAAAATATGGGTTTAAAGTGCATATAGGGGTGTTTGATCATTCGGCTTATGAAGCGGGGTTTTTTGATTATATCACAATGGATCAACTTATAGAACATATCGGCAATCCGGCCGAAATATTAATGGGGGCTTCACGTATTTTAAAAAAAGGCGGCCGGCTGATTATAAGCACGCCTAATATGAATGGCTTTTTCGCCCGCCTGCTTAAAGCTCGATGGCTGCACTGGCATGTTCCTTATCATATGAATTTTTTTACAAAGGAATCCATGACGGCTTTAGCGGAAAGAGCGGTTTTAAAATTAGTGTCATGGCGTACCATAACGGACCCTTCCTGGCTTACTCATCAGCAGATACATTTTACGGCCAGGCCGATCGAAGGCGAAGCTTCTATATTCTGGTCGCCGGCGGCAAAACGCGGATTACTTGATAAAATAAAACATAAATTATTTCCTTATGCGTTTCATAAATTTTATATAAATCATTTATTAACAAAAATGCTCGATACCGCGGGTATTGGCGATAATCAATTGTTTATATTTGAAAAGCAATGAATGCGCGGCCGTTTAATAAAATTTATCCGTACCGATGAATAATAAATTTATTCAGGCCGGCAGATGAATTTAAAATATTTTTAAAATTTAAAATTTAATTATAATTGATTTTATAATTGAATTATGTTATGATAATGTGCAAAAGCATTCGTTTAATAATAATATTTTTATTAACTGAATCTTTTAAGGTTCTAAAATTATCGACGGAGGTATTTTATGAAAGGCAATAAAAAATTAGTAGAAACGTTAAACAGCCTTCTTGCGGATGAACTAACCGCTATCAATCAGTATATGGTGCATTCAGAAATGTGCGACGACTGGGGTTATGAAAAACTCCATAAACATTTTGAAAAACGCGCTATCGATGAAATGAAACATGCGGAAAAGCTTATCGGCCGTATTTTATTTTTAGAAGGTACGCCTGTCGTAAGCGAGCTTAAAAAGATATTTATCGGTTCCGACGTGGAAAAGCAGTTCACTAACGATCATAAAGCCGAAGCGGAAGCTATAAAAGCTTATAACGATGCGATAAAACTCGCGGGTGAAGTCGGCGATTTCGCTACTCGCGATCTGCTCGATTCAATTTTAAAAGACGAAGACGCTCATATCGACGATATAGAATCGATGCAGAGCCGTATTGAACAGATGAGCCTGCCAATATTTTTAACTACTCAGGTAGGCTAATTGATTGGTTTCATTTTTTCTATTTTAAAAAATTGTTTTTAAATGTTATATTAGTTGAAATTAATATATTTGTTTTGAGTTCAAAGGGTTGTTCATAAAAATAAAATTGGACAGCCCTTTCTAATTTCTTTTGAGCAGGTATCGTTAACCGGAGAATACATTAAAATTTTTATTATTTTATTTACTTTTCGTAAAATTTTAAGGCGTATAACTTATAAAAATTAAAATTTAAAATTCGCTAATTATATAAACTTTAAAATGATATTATATTAAAATATTCATTTAATTGACTATTCAGCAAAAAGATAATGTATTATGAAAATAATAGCAGTTGCGGTAATGAAACCGAATAAATAAGAAGCGGCCATGCCGGCGATAAAGTAGCCGGCGGCGCTTGCTATTATAGCGCATATCACATTTAAAAATTGCGTTTTAACATGGTAAATGGGCGTAATTTTACATGCGGCGGCCGTCATGACACTTTTATCGGAGTAAGGCACTAAATGAGCGCCTGATATCGCGCCGGTAACTACCGCGCCTGATATCACCGGTATAAGCGTGGTTCCGGCATGCGCCGCGGCCATTTGATAAGCGACGGGCATCATTATAGCCATAGAACTCCAGCTAAAACCTGTCGCTACCGTAATTAACATGGAAGTAATAAAAATTATAGCCGGCAGAATAGCTTCGGTTACAAAACCGCCCGCCATGCCCGTTATATATTGCCCGGTGCCAAGATCGTTCGATATTTTCGCCAGGCCGTTAGAAAGCATTATTATAAGCGCGGCATGAGACATGCCGAATTTTCCGATTAAAAATATTTTAAAATAAGATTTTCCGGCCAGCACGCCGTCTTTTTTCATAAGATAAACGCAAAGGATAGTGGCTGCTATGGCGGAAAAAAGAAGCACTTCTATCGTAGGAGATTTCGATAATATGTTAATTAGAGTGGCGGGTTCATTTCCATCACGTCTTAACAAAAAATATCCGCTTATAAAAAGTCCGCCAAATGCAATGGCGATAAGAGAGAGTATCGGAACTAAAAAATGGTGCGTTCTGACGCATTTATCCATGCCGTCTTTATCATTACTACGCTCCGTTTCGGTTATAAATTCATCATTATGTAATGAACCGGTAACTGCATTTATTTCATTAATCACATTTATCGTATTTGTTTTTTTTGCTTTTATTTCGATCAGGTTTTTTGCTTGATATTCAGGGCTTTTTTCTTTTTTTGCGTCTATTATTGTTTTAGTTTCCGCATCAGGGCGTTCAAAGCGAGTTCCGAGCCATTTGCCGCTGTATGCCGTTAAAAACGTAAAAATTATTCCAAGATAAGTATAAAAATGATATGGCAGCGAGGCAATAAGCAGTTCCATAGAACTTTTTTTCAGGCCAAATTTAAGCGAAGCTTCAAGCATGAGCGATCCTTCGTATGCGGCCCAGGTTGAGATTATAGCTACTGACGCTATTTCCGAAACGATATCCACTATATAACCCGCCTGCGCGATAGATACACGGTTAATAAAATTTATTTTTCTCATGGAAGAACCGGCGATAAGCACGTTGGCATAATCATCGAAGAAAATGAAAATTCCAATTAACCAGGTAGCCAGACGCGATTTCACGGCCGTGTCTAATTTGCGAGAAAGCGTGTCGGCAAGCATATAGTACGCGCCCGATGCCGACATTATTTCAAGCAGCCCGCCTATAAGCATCACGAATATAGATATTTCTATACGTTCAGCGTCCGCGAAGGTAGCTTCGATGTAATGAAAAGTTTTTTCGAATATTATAGCCGCGTTTGCGCCGGATATTACAATAACGCCCGAAAATATTCCAAGCGCGAGCGCGGCAATTACATTATGCGTTGCGACCGATACGATAATAGTAACTATCGCAGGCATTAATGAATGGAATGAATAATCCTGCATTAGAACAAAACATCCTTTATGTTAATTCCACGCCGTGTAAGTTCGTCTTCTTCGTCTTTTTTCATAACGCTTATTTCGCCGTTATTTAATCCATGAATTTCAACGCCGTAATCTCTGTAAAAATCAAGTATTTCAATGATTTCGGCGGTAATAAGCTGGCCTGGAACTAAAAGCGGGATGCCCGGCGGATAAGGCACTATCATGGCGGTTGATACACGATTTACTGAATCTTTGAGCATAATTTTTTCTCCGGTGCAATAAAAGAACGCATAGCGCGGTCTAAAGCACATAGGTGAAAGCGTGAGCCTGAAATCGTCGAGAATTTTACCTTTAGATCGCGGACTGCCGTTACCGCTGTTTTTTTCGATGTTTTCAAGCGCAAAGTAAAGCCTGTTTATTTTAGATTGCGTTGCGCCTATGGTGATTAAAATGGATATAGTGTTAAATGTGGTTTTTTCAATTTGTATGTTATATTTATTAGACAGGATATGTTCAATTTCGCGCGCGGTCATTCCCGTTTGCGAAACATCTATTGTTAATTTTGTTTTATCGAGACGAACACGATCGTTTTTTATTTCATCTGAAATAAGATCTTTTAATTCGAGCACCCTGAATTTTTTTAATGAGTTAACGGCCTTTGTAAGTGAATCTGACATTTCGAGCGCATGTGAAAGCAGCGTATATCCTTCAAGCGCCATTTGCTTGCGCGCGGCGTCAAGCGAGGCGATCATTGGATATTGCGGCGAAGTGGATGTGTGCATATTTAAATTTTCCATAAAAAAATCTTCGATTTGCTCGAAATCAGGATCATTAACGTGAATCATTGACGCCTGGCTGAATGCGCTCATGGTTTTATGCGTCGATTGCGTGGCGTAATCGGCGCCGGCGGCCATAGCGCAGGGATAAAATTCATGATGAAAACGCGCGTACCCGAACCATGCCTCGTCAACTATAACTTTAATGCGGCGTTTATGAGCTTCTTTTACGATATCGGCGATATCATAAATAAGACCGTCATAAGTGCAGTTGGTAAGAAGGAGCACTTTTACTTTTTTTCCGGCGGCGATGGCCCTGTCCATAGTTTCGATAATCCGTTTTTTAGGAACGGGGCCAAATATTCCATATTTGTTATTTACGGAAGGCATTAAATAAACAGGCTCGGCGCCGCTGATTATAATGCCGTAATGTACCGATTTATGACAATTCCGGTCTAAGATAACGGATTCGCCTGGTTTGATAAGCGTTTGCAGCAATATTTTATTTGACGTAGAAGTGCCGTTGGTCGAAAAAAAAGTGCGCCGGGCGCTGAACGCCCTTGCCGCGAGTTCCTGCGCTTCTTTAATCACGCCTTTAGGATTGAGCAATGAGTCGAGCATTGGCACCGATACCGAAATATCGGATGTAAAAAGGTTCTGGCCGAAGAAATTAAAGTAATCGTTCATCCAGGGCGAGTTTTTAACCGAATATCCCGATGCATGGCCTGGCGTGTGCCATGCGTCGCTTGCTTTTTTAGAATATTCGACGAGTTTTTCGAAAAACGGCGCCCGAAATTTAGAGTTAATAAATTCAGATTTTACCTTAACGGCTATGTCGTCAAAATCCCGATCGCCTTTATAAAAATAACCGTTAAGATTTTCACCGTTAAGCACTTTTTGCGCGTTTCGTTCGGCGGTATATAAAAATATGTTAATATCGTAACGAATTTTTAAAAATTCGTTTATCATTTCACGGCCGCTGATTTTTCGAGCTTTTCTTTGCTCGGTAATTAATTCCCATTCGGTAAGAAGGGTATGTATATTGCCGTCATTTTTAAGATATTCAAACGCTTCGTCGAAATTCGAAGCGGTGACTATTTTCAAACCGCGCGTCGTCAATTCCTTTTCTTCTTCTAATAGATCGCTTAAATTCGGGTTTATTAGTAAAACTTTATATTGCATTTTTTCCTCGCAAGACTTTATTTATGTTATTATACATCGCCATTATTTGTGAAAAATAAAATAAGCAGCGCGGCGGCCTGCGCCCGCTACTTACGAATATCGTTTACTTAAAAAAATTAATCTGGTAAAATTAAATAACTATTTATGGTTCAAACGGCCCGGCGGCCGTCATATTTTTAAATAAAAAACTTTTAAAAACGATTTTTAAAGTATAAAAATACATATTGATATTGATTGTTTAACCGTTTTTATTTTATATAATAAAAATCGTCATAAAAATCATTAGTAATTTAAAAAGTATTATATAATAATTTTAATTAAATATCAATAGCGTTTAATAAATATTATAAAATTCCAGGAAACAAAAAGCCGTTTTATTATTTATAACACTAATTTTTCTTAAATTCTTGAGTATAGTTAATTTTAATTATTTTTATTTATAATTATTTGAGTTTTTTTCAAACAATTATAATTTTAAAATGGTATAACCTTAAAACCGATTATCATGGAAATAAATTTAAATGGAGATAAATCGAGGTAAATGGAGGTAAATTTAAAATGAAAAAAATATTTATTTTGTCAGTAGCTTTTGCGCTTTTATCATACGTTTCGATTTGTTTTGCGGGTGATGCGAATACCGCGGCGGCAAAATCAAGTGTTTCAACCACTTATAATACCGATATAATGGGCAATCAGATAATCCACCACGATATTAATCATACCCCGGAAGAAAGTTATAAAGAAGGAATTTCCAGAGGCCGGTATAAACAATACTGCAATTATTCAGAGCTTTTTTCAAATCTTACTATAAATGATGGACTTATTGATGAAATGATCGCTTATCCTGAAACTTCTATGGCAAAAAAAATTAATGCTGCCGGTAATATACAAAACAAATCATCATCGAATAATAAAATGATTTTTGTTGAAAACGATCATCATTACGATGAAAAATCCTTGAATAAAGGAATTAAAGATGGCATGGCTGAATATGAACACGAACTTCTTCACGATACTGAAAATGGATCGCTTTTAACAATTGAACAGCATTTTAATATGGGGTTAACTTATATTAATTCAAAAAATTTCGAAAACGCCCTGTTGCATTTTAATGTTATAGTAAAAAACGGCGGCGAATCCAATCCGTATTATTATAAAGCTATCTGGTATAACGCATATTCAAACATGAATATAAAATATAATGAACGTATTGCTCTTAAAGTATTAATAACATATTTTAATCATTTTGATAAAGAAATAAAAGCTGATTCGATTTTTTATGCAGGTAAGCTTTTAGTAGATATTTCCTGGAATAATGAAAACATGTCGAAAAAATATTATGAAAAAGCTGTGTTATTGCTTTCCTCATGGACAAATAAATATGAAAAAAATAAAAATTATCTTGAAGCGTTATTAAAATTAGCTACGGCGCAAGAAAAAATTAAAGAATACGGGGCGGCGTATAATACTTATAAAAAAATTGTACGTTTGTTCCCCAATTCTACGATTGCAAAAGAGGCTGAAAAAAGAATGGAATATCTTGCAGTTTACTTTCCATACTAAATATAATGCCTCATGTATAAAACCCGAAAATTTACCTCTCAAACAGTCCGTTTTAAAAAAGGTATTTTTTTTAGTTCGTCAACGGCCGAATCAAAATCATTGTTAGCTTTAACGATTTTACGAAGCAGTTTAACAGCGGCCGGCGTTTTATTCATCCACCAGACGATGTCAGATACATCCATATCGTTTTTATCATCTTCTTTAATTAATCGAGCATCAAGCCCGCCTTCAAGAAACCAATCGATATCAACGCCAAATTTTCTCTTAAGTGAAATCAAAAGATCGCAACCCGGAGCTTTTTTTCCCGCTTCAATTTCACAGATAAAACTAACCGAAGTTTCAAGTGCATCAGCAAAACGTTGCTGCGTTAATTTTCTCGTTAATCTGATTTCTTTTAACCGCTCCCCCAGCCCGATAAGTTCTTCTTTAGATAAACGGCTCAAATTATTTCCTCATTTTTTAAAATTTTTCTTGACATTTTTCTCTTAAGCGAGTAGAATAAAAAAGAAAAACGACAAATAAAAGAAATTAGAAAATATTTTTTTCGCTAAAACGAAAAAAATAAATTCACATCGGCGGCATAAAAACCCAAAAATAACTACCCGCTAAAAATTATTTTTCATGCGTCCGAATGGTTATTTTTTATTTTTGAAAAATACTATACCATAATTCATTCAATAAATAAAGTAAATTATTGTAAAAATTGAAAAACGACGCGCTTTATGAAGAAATTTTCACTCTCTATATTATAAATTACAGCTACATTAAATAAACGAAAAAAAATTATTCCAGACCGTCTTTAAAAAGTATTAAAAATACGTTATTTTTTTACATAAATCAGCCTTTTTTTACTCTTTAAAAACAAATCGATTATATTTTTATTCCAGACGATTATAAATCATTTATAAACCTACGGTAAAAGATTAAAATCAGAACGGCAAAACGGCATTTTTAACTTAATAAATAAGCGAATACAGACGAAAAGAGGCAGCTGCATAATGAATAATATTATAAATAACGAAAAAAGAAAATTAATATCTGAAAACATCAATACCGGCAATAAACTTTTAAATGATATAGAATCTTCGGAAATCGCCGGCGAAGAAAACTACATTTCATACAATAAAACAACCCCTGAAGTTTTAAATGCTATTTTTAGAATTTTTTATGCCGTCAAAGGTACGGCTTTTTTTATCGATTCACAAACGATTACCAATATAACCTATGAAACCAAAATTCTTCTCGCTATTTTTAAAAAAGAAAAAATCGTTCTTTGCTCCGAACATTTATCCCTTCTTTATCGAACGAGCGATTTCATTAAAAACATTCTTAACATCATAGAAAAACAACTCATTAAAAAAACAACTCTTGTTTGTGATCACGCCGCTAAAATAAATAACGACATACTTCATTTTTGTACTGAACCGTCCAAAAATGAACCATAACATCCATTAAATGAACCGTTTGGTTCATATTTTTATTGACCGATGTACCATGAAATACATAAACATTTCTAATTATTGCATTCCAGCCCGATGGCACATTAATTGCTTTTTAAAATAACGTTTTAATAATGGCCATTGTTAAAAACAGGAGGCTGATTAAATTGAATATTTTGATAATCGATGATGATCCCGGCTGTCTCGACAGTTTGAGCAGTTCACTACAACTTTATTCACACAACTGCGAAGCGCATACCAACGCGCTAAACGCTCTTAAAATATACAAAGAAAATCATTCAAAGTACGATCTCGTTATTACCGACATGAAAATGCCTGCCATAAGCGGGATTGAAGTTTTAAAAAGGGCGCTTGAAATAAACCGCAACGCAAAAGTAATTATTATCACGGCTTACGGTGACGTAGAAACGGCTATTTCCGCCGTCAACAATCACGCTTATGCATTTTTTGGAAAACCGATTAATTTTCAAGAATTACTCGAAACAATCGAAAAAATCGAAAATGAAAACTCGATCAAAAAATTACCGGAAGAAGAACTGAAAAAAATAATCGACGAATACGCTAAATTGAAAAAAGCCTATGAAGAACTTCGGTCGTTGTTAAGTAAAAAAAATAACGACGGGGAGGGCAATAAGAAATGAGTAGTATAATAAATGACGAAAAAATGGAATTCATTGCTGAATTTGTAAATTCAAGCCGTGAACTTCTCGACGATGTAGAACCGCAAATAATCGCTTTAGAAAAAAGTTCCAATGCATACGGCGAGGTAGATCCGGAAATTTTAAACACTATTTTCAGATTATTTCACACATTAAAAGGCACCGCTTCTTTCGTCGATTTACAAACTATAACAAGCGTAACTCACGAAGCTGAAACACTTCTCGACATCTTCAGAAAAGAAAAAATCAGCCTTCGCACCGAGCATATCGATCTGCTCTGCCGCACAAATGATTTCATCCGTAACATTCTCGATACGGTCGAGCGCCAGCTCGACGATAAAGGATTCGAAAGCATTGCCACGCAAATCGTAGGAGATTTAAAAAGCACCATAGCCGCAGTTTCTTCCGAAAACACGCCTCAAAATTTATCTCCAAATAATTTCAGCGGCGCATCTACATTAAAAGCTTCCAACGCGGACGGCGAAACTTTTCAAAACGCGCCAGACGGCGATAAAACAGCCGAAGAATTCGAGGAAGAGCTTAAATTAATTATTTCACCAGAAATGAAAACGCGCTTTACTCAAGAAACCGGGGAATTATGTGAAGAAGCCGAAATGATGCTTCTTGCTTTTGAAAGAGTGCCCGACAATCTTGAACTTGCCGCCAACGCATTCAGAGCTCTTCACAGTATTAAAGGAAACGCAGGATTTTTTGGCTTCGTAGAACTTGAAAAAATCAGTCATGCCACTGAAAATATACTTGACTCTCTCAGAAACGCATCACGCAAACCCGACAAAAACTTAATGTCCGTAATATTAACAGCCATAGATTATTTAAGAAATGGCGCAAAAAAAATCAACGAAGGGCTTCGTATAAATGAATCCGAAACTACCAATTTATTATCATCTCTTGAATCTCTTAACCCTTCAAATCCGGACAACGGCAAATCAAATACCGAAACTATCGCAACGCAGGACGGCATAAATAATATCGGAAATACCGGAAACGATTTAAAAATCGAAAAAACGGAAACTGCGCCAAATGAAGAAACCGCGCGCGACGCTTCAAAAAATTCCGTCCCGGCTTCATCAGTACCACAAACATCGCAATATATTCGTATCGACACCGATAAACTCGATTCTCTTCTCGATCTCGTGGGCGAAATGGTAATCGCCGAATCGATGGTAGCTAACTGTCCGGAATTAAAAGGATTTCAGCTTGAAAAATTTGAAAAGGCAATACACCATTTAAATAAAATCACCCGTGATATTCAGGAAACCGCTCTTGCCATGAGAATGATACCATTATCATCTACTTTCCATAAAATGGAAAGGCTCGTACGCGACCTATCGAATAAATTCAATAAAAAAATTAAACTCGAAATCGCAGGTGAAGAAACCGAAGTAGATAAAACTATAATCGAACAAATATCCGATCCTCTTGTTCATATAATCCGCAATTCCATCGACCACGGACTCGAATCAAACGAAGAACGCATAAAATCGGGCAAACCCGCCGCGGGAACCATAAAAATCGAAGCCCGCCACTCCGCCGGAGAAGTCTGGATTATTATCGAAGATGACGGACGCGGACTCGACCGGGATAAAATAATTAAAAAAGCGATAGAAAATTCACTTATTAAAAGCGACGGTTCAGATCTTAAAGACGAAGAAATATGGAAACTAATATTCGAACCGGGCTTTTCAACCGCCGAAAAAGTATCGAATATTTCGGGACGCGGCGTCGGAATGGACGTAGTAAAACGAAATATAGAAAAACTTCGCGGCAGAGTAGATATCAGAACTCAAAAAAACGCCGGAACCATTATAATTTTAAGAATACCGCTCACGCTGGCTATAATCGACGGAATGGAAATAGCCGTAGGCAAAGCGCGTTATATAATTCCCATAAATTCGATAAGACAATCATTTAAAACAGTCCAAAATAAAATATCGCATACACCCGATGGTAATGAAATAGTCAATGTACGCGGCGAACTGCTTCCCGTAATCAGACTTCATAAAATGTATGATATAGTTCCGCTTTACACTAAACTCGAAGACGGACTTTTAATAATAGTCGAAAACAACGAACAAAAATGCTGCCTTTTCGTCGATGAATTAATCGGACAACAGCAGATAGTAATTAAAGGGCTTTCTAACTATCTTGGAAGAGTGCGGGGCGTTTCCGGCTGCGCTATAATGGGCGACGGCGAAATAAGCCTGATCCTCGATATAGGCGATCTTATAAGCAGCATCGAAACGGCGGCAATATAATGCACGGTTGAAATTAATAAAATAACATTTTTATGAATCAATTTAAAAATCAATACTATAAACAATAATAAATTCATTAAATAGCAACGCGATACTTATAAATAAATAATTAAATTAAAATTCGTTAAGCCGCCTCTTACCATATTGAGTTTAATTAAACATAACGTACACAAAATATAAAATAGTATAATATTATATAGTATAACATTATATAGTATATTTTAATGCACTTTATATTACGGCATATATAGTTTAGTATAATATAGCGTTGTATAATATAGTATAGTGTTGTATAGTGTAGTGTAGTATGATTAAAATCAATATTTATTATAGACACATTTTTAAAAAAAGAGGTGGAGTTTTATGTTGAGTAATTTTACAATAGGAGCGAAGTTAAGACTCAGTTTTTTAGTGCTGACCTGCATGTGTATTTTCGTGGGTTATTCGGGTTATAAAGGATTAAGCTACACCACGGCGTCATTGAATAAGATGGCCAGCCAGAATGTACCTTCAATGGCCGCTATAGCCGATATGAAAGAAGGATTGATGGGCGTTATAGTCGGAGAGCGCGGCCTTATAAACCACAGAATGACGGGCGACGTCAGAACCGCCCAGTACGCATACATAGAAAAAAACACGGAATTGGTAACGAACGGATTTGAAAATTATAAAAAAATCCCCCGCTCGTCAAATGAAGAAGTTATATTTCAGGAACTC
This sequence comes from uncultured bacterium, assembly GCA_964421195.1. Taxonomy (GTDB): domain Bacteria; phylum Muiribacteriota; class UBA9980; order UBA9980; family UBA9980; genus UBA9980. The sequence continues at coordinate 36,682 of CAYQWL010000003.1, forward strand.
AGCGCGGGCTGGGAACCCTGGAAAACCGCGAGCAACAAAGTGGTAACGATGTCCCGTGAAAAAGACGCGACGCTCGCGCGCGGCGTAAGCAGCGAAGACGCCTCTATAAACGATTTCGATCAAAAAGTATTCGACGCATCTCTTGAATCAAAATCTAAATTTTTAGCTCTCGATAATACGCTTAACAAAATAAAAGCCGAAATAATCAACCGCACCAATAACGATTCTAAATCCGCATCGGAAAACGCGGCGAATAACATTTTAAAAATAATATATGTTATAATCGCGGCTGTAATTCTGGCGATAATAATCGGCGAAGTTCTTTCGCGCGGCGTAAAATCCATTTTAGACGCGCTTATGAGCGAGACGCGCGCCATAATATCGAGCGCGCTTAACGGCGATCTTTCAGCCAGAGCAAATGTTTCAAAAATCAACTTTGAATTCAGGCCCATAGCCGAAGGAATCAACAATCTTCTCGAAGCGCTTATAAAACCTTTAAACATAGCCGCGGATTATGTCGATAAAATAGCGAAAGGCAACTTACCTGAAAAGATAACCGAAAATTACAACGGCGATTTCAATAAGCTCAAAAATAACCTCAATCAGTGTATCGACGCCATAAACGCGCTTATAAAAGACGCCGGTATGCTTGCGTCCGCGGCGGTCAACGGCGATTTCAGCGTAAGGGCTGATTCGTCGAAACATCAGGGAGATTACGCGAAAATCATCGACGGAATGAATGAAACCACCGGAGCTTTTGTAGGCGTACTCAACCGCACCATAGAACATCTCGAAAATATAAGCAAAGGCGCGATCGACGAAAATATTACACGCGAATATAAAGGCGAATTTAACCGCCTGAAAGTTAGTTTTAATAAATGCTTCGAAGCCGTAAGGCGCCTGACGGCGGATTCAAATATGCTTGTAGAAGCCGCGCTCGACGGTAAATTAGCGACTCGCGCGGACATAACGAAACACGAAGGCGATTTTCAAAAAATAGTTGACGGAGTAAATAAAACCCTCGACGCGGTAATTAAACCGGTAGAAGAAGCTTCCGGATGCCTGGAACAGATGGCGGCGGGCAACCTCGACGTATCCATGAAAGGCGATTATAAAGGCGATCACGCGAAAATTAAAGACGCTTTAAATAAAACCATAGATTCAATGAATGAAATACTATCACAGGTGGCTATCGCCGTCGATCAGGTCGATACCGGTTCACGCCAGGTATCCGACGCCAGCCAGTCGCTTTCGCAATCGGCCACCGAATCGGCCAGCTCTATCGAAGAAATCAGCGCCACGATGCAGGAAATCAATTCGCAGACCAGACAGAATGCGGAAAACGCTACTCAGGCAAATAAACTTTCAGGCGATGCGCGCAATTCAGCCGAAGAAGGGAACGATAAAATGCGCGATATGAAAAAAGCCATGGCGGAAATAAACGAAGCGTCGGCGAACGTGGCAAAAATTATTAAAGCCATAGACGAAATAGCGTTTCAAACCAACCTGCTCGCGCTTAACGCCGCCGTAGAAGCGGCGCGCGCCGGAAAACACGGCAAAGGCTTTACGGTAGTAGCTGAAGAAGTCCGCAACCTCGCCCAGCGCAGCGCGAAAGCCGCAAAGGAAACCGCTGAAATGATAGAAGGCTCGATCAAAAAAGCTGAAAATGGCGCTAAAATAGCCGAAGATACGGCGAAGTCACTCGAAATAATCGTCGCTGGCTCCGCGAAAGTAACCGATTTAATAGGTGAAATAGCCGCCGCGGCCCGCGAACAGGAAAAAGCCGTAACGCAGGTAAATCAGGGACTCACGCAAATCGATCAGGTAACCCAGCAAAATACCGCTACGGCGGAAGAAGCCGCTGCCGCTTCAGAAGAATTATCAAGCCAGGCAGCCGAGTTAAAAGGAATGCTCGCTAAATTCTCGCTCAAAAAATCCGCTTCGACGGTAAATGCGTACGTAGCCAAACAACCGGCAGCGGCTAATTCACAGCGCGCCATCATTAAACAGATAGCACATAAACCCGAAAAAAACAAACCGGCCGCAAAAATGCCCACGGCAGCCCCGGCCGATAACCGCAAAAAAGAAAAAATAAACCCTGAAGATGTAATTTCATTAGACGATAACGAATTTGGAAAATTTTAATGAACGGAGGTTAAATTATGTCAATAAACGATAAAATCAAAAACAATAATACGATGCTCGATGATGATATGGATGAAGAAATGGAAGACACTCAGGAAGACAAGTATTTAACTTTCGTTCTTAACCGCGAAGAATATGGCATTGAAATCAAGCATGTAATCGAAATAATCGGAATTCAAAACATTACAAGTATTCCGGATATGCCTCACTATATAAAAGGCGTCATTAACCTTCGCGGAAAAGTAATACCGGTAATGGACGTGCGCATGCGTTTTAATATCAGCGAACAGGCCTATAACGAACGTACCTGCATAATAGTCATAACCGTCAGCGAACAGCTTGTCGGCCTTATAGTCGATGAAGTTTCCGAAGTGCTCGATATTCCCAAAACCAGCGTCGAACCCTCGCCAAAAGTTAATAAAGGCGAAGGAAGCAAATTCGTTCAGGGAATGGGAAAAATAGGCGACGCCGTTAAAATACTGCTCAACGTAGATAAACTTTTATTCGAAGAAGACCTCGAAAAAATAGCGGCGTTGTAAACCGGAATCATTCATAATAAAAAATAGCGAGAGGTGAAATATGTTAAAAACGATAAAATCTAAAATAATTTTCGCGGGAATTTTAGCCGTCATAATACCCGTAGTTTTTATATTGACGCTCGTCAATAAAGAAAAAACGGAAATATCCACGACCGTAATAAACGAAGCGGCCAAACAGCTTAACGATCACATGCGAAGCGTAGCGCTGGACGCTTATTCATTATGTGAAAGTCAGCAGGAACTTCTTGAAAAAGTTATGCGCGCTAATATGAACGTACTTTTAGATAAAATCGAAACGCACGGCGGCCTCTCGCTCACGTCAAATACGGCGGAATGGCGTGCCGTAAATCAGGATAACCTTACGGAAACAATTACCGTCCTTCCCGAAATGAAATACGGAAAAACCGAAAACGGCTGGCTCGATCAAAGCGATCCGGCGAACGCCGGTTCGATAATTAAATCAAATTACGAACCCGGCGTTCCCACCGAAGTTATAGACGAAGTCGCGAACCTTGTCGGAGGCACCTGCACAATATTTCAGCGTATGAACGAAGCTGGCGACATGCTTCGAATAGCGACGAACGTTTTAACTAAAGACGGCAAACGCGCCATAGGCACATATATACCGGCCGTTAACGCATCCGGCGTCAAAAACATTATAATACAAAACATTCTCGCGTCAAAACCATATTCAGGAAGAGCGTTCGTCGTAAATGCCTGGTATGCGGCAAATTATACGCCCATCAAAGATCATACCGGTAAAATTATCGGCATGGCCTATGTGGGAGTAAAGCAGGAATCGGTCGAAAGCCTTAGAAAAGCCGTAATGGACATAAAAATAGGCGAAAGCGGATACGTATTCGTTCTGGGCGGCAGCGGCTCGCACATGGGAAACTACATAATATCATATAAAGGCGCGGCGGACGGGAAAAATATTTACGATACGAAAGATCCGTCCGGCCGCCAGGTCATCAAAGAAATGATAGAACTTTCTAAAAACGCGAACGGCAAGCCTGTATTTTATCAATACCAATGGCAAAACAAAGGCGAAGCCGCGCCGCGCCTTAAAATGGCTTCGGTCGTCTATTTTGAAAAATGGGACTGGGTAATCGGCGCAAGCGCATATCTCGACGAATTCACCCGAACTACGGACATAATTAACGGCAATATAGATAAACTATTCGTTCATTCGATTTACGCGGCTTTATTCTCGTTAATCCTCGCGCTTATACTGACCGTCACAATCGGCAACGGCGTCGGAAAAAATATCGCCGCGATATTATCTACCATAAAAAATCTTACCGACAATATAGCCGCCGGAAAACTCGCCATACGCGGCGACAAAAATTCAGTCACCGATGAATTCGCGCCCGTCGTCGAAGGAGTAAACCGCGTTATGGACGCGTATAAAAAACCCGTAGAACTCGCCGTAAGCTATATAAGCAGCGTATCTCAGGGTGTTTTACCCGAAAAAATATCCGAAACATATCACGGCGATTTTAATAAAATTAAAGACAGCCTTAACAATTTAATCGATACTCTCGGCGATTTCTCGTCTCAGATGAAAAACATATTTAAAGACCATAGCGCGGGCGAAATCGACGTTAAATTAAACCTTGATAAGTTTAAAGGCATTTATCTCGATATCGGCGAAAGCGTTTCTAAAACGATTAACTATCATATAAGCGCAATGCTGAAAGTGCTTTCTATAATCGAAGAATACGGCGTAAAAGGCGATTTTGCCAGAAACCTCGAAAAATTTCCGGGTAAACAGATCATCGCCAATCAAATGGTTGACGCGCTTAAAGACAATTTGAAAAACGTTATCGCCGAAACAAAAATGCTCGCCGCGGCCGGCATCGAAGGAAGGCTTAAAATCAGAGGCGACGCTTCCAGATTCGTGGGCGATTACAGCGAAATAATAAAAGGCATTAACCACACGCTCGATTCGGTTATTAAACCCGTAGAAGAAGCCACAAAAACTCTCGAAGCTATGGCGCGCGGAGATTTAAGCGTCGAAATGAAAGGTAATTACGCCGGAGACCACGCTATATTGAAAAATTCACTTAACGCGACCCTCGATTCAATGAATGATATAATCGCGCAGGTTCTTATAGCCGCCGATCAGGTCGAATCAGGATCTACACAGGTAGCCGATGCAAGCCAATCGCTCTCGCAGGCCGCCACGGAACAGGCAAGCTCGCTCGAAGAAATAAGCGCCACCATGCAGCAAATCAATTCTCAGGCCGGACGTAATGAACAAAGCGCGGGACAGGCTTCCTCGCTCGCCGTCGAAACAAGAAAATCAGCCGAGGAAGGCAATATGAAAATGGCGAATATGCAAAAAGCCATGGCCGAAATCAACGAAGCTTCGGCAAGCGTCGCTAAAATAATAAAAGCTATCGACGAAATAGCTTTTCAAACCAACCTTCTCGCCCTCAACGCCGCGGTAGAAGCCGCCCGCGCCGGCAAGCACGGAAAAGGCTTTACCGTCGTGGCCGAAGAAGTGCGTAATCTCGCGCAGCGCAGCGCAAAAGCGGCTAAAGAAACCGCTGAAATGATAGAAGGCTCCATCACGAAAGCCGAAGCGGGCTCTAAAATCGCCGAAGACACATCGAAATCGCTCGCCGAAATAAATAACAGCGTAACTAAAGTAACCGATTTAATAGGCGAAATAGCCGCGGCCTCAAAAGAACAAACTACAGGCACTGTGCAGGTAAATCAGGGGCTTACTCAAATTGATCAGGTAACTCAGCAAAACACCGCGACAGCGGAAGAAGCGGCTGCCGCTTCGGAAGAGCTTTCAAGCCAGGCGCGCGAACTTAAAGGCATGCTTACTAAATTCAAATTAAAAAACAAAACTGACGGCGGAAAGACTTATAACGCCTATTTAAAAACCGACACTATAAACCATAAAAATAATAAAAATAAAAATAAACCTGAAATGTTAAAATAAAAACTTGACTATTATAGTAACGATGGTGGTATAATATGAGTATGGTCGGAATAACGGAAGAAGAATTTAAAACTATAAGCGGATTTGTCTATGATAAATTCGGAATAAAGCTCGGCGATCAAAAGAAGACTTTGATCATCGAACGGCTTCAAAAAATATTACGCACCGGCGGGTTCGATAGCTTCAAACAATATTTTGAACACATCATCAGCGAACCCACCGGAGAAGCCATTCTCACTTTCATAGATAAAGTATCCACACATCATACATTTTTTTTCAGAGAAAACGACCATTTCGAGTTTTTAAGTAACCACGCGCTTCCTTATTTACTCGATAAATGCACACGCTCCGGAGAAAGCCCCGACATTAGAATCTGGTGCGCCGGCTGCTCTTCGGGCGAAGAGCCTTACACCGTCGCTATATGCGCAAACGAATTCATCCAGAATAATAAATTAAAAATTTCAGATATATCCATCCTCGCCACCGATATTTCAGTCACATCCATATCCAGAGCGTCAAACGGCATATATCCGGCCGCATCGCTCGCCCATGTTCCGCCGCTGTACAGGCAAAAATATTTCACGCCGGGTCAGGAAGGCGAATTTATAATAAAACCTTTTTTAAAAGACATTATCTTATTCAGACGCCTTAATTTAATGCGCGAAAATTATCCATTTAAAGGGCGCTTCGATATAATTTTCTGCCGCAACGTAATGATCTATTTCGATTCGCCCACGCGCGCGGCGCTCATAAATCGATTCCACCATTATACTAAAGATGGAGGTTATTTATTTATAGGCCATTCAGAATCCATAAACAGAACGACTTCCATTTATAAATATATTAAACCGGCGGTTTATCAAAAATTATAGCAAAATAATATATTAATGCAATGGTTGTAATGTAGTGCATTATGGTGTAAATACAGATATTATATTATGTAGCATAATAACCGCACCGCATTATTGTGATGAATACAACATAATTAGTAATAAAAAATAAAAATGCTTATGAATGAAAAACGAATAAAAGTCTTAATAATAGATGATTCAGCGTTGGTCCGCGAAATCCTTTCAAAAGGGCTCGCGCTCGACAAAGAGCTCGAAATAGTCGGAACGGCTTCCGACCCTTTTATCGCTCGCGATAAAATCATTGAATTAAAACCCGATGTTTTAACGCTCGATGTTGAAATGCCGCGTATGGACGGGGTCGAATTTTTAAAAAAACTAATGCCGCAATACCCGCTTCCGGTAGTAATCGTAAGCGCATTAACTAAAAAAGGCGCCCGGATAACTTTAGAAGCTTTTGAAGCCGGCGCCGTCGAAGTCGTTACCAAACCTTCAAGCGATGTCGCCCGCGGCCTTACCGCCATGCTCAACGATCTTCGGGCCAAAATAAAAATAGCCGCCGGCACTAACGTATCGGCATGGAAAATAAATAAAAAACCCTCCGCCGTTATTAAAGCCGACAGTAAAGCGCTTGCCGAATCAACCGATAAAGTAATAGCGATAGGCGCTTCTACAGGCGGCACGGAAGCTATCCGTAAAATTTTAAAAACTTTTCCAGCCTCGATGCCGGGCGTAATTATCGTTCAGCACATGCCGGCTGGTTTTACGGCGCATTTCGCCGAAAGTCTCAACGCGAACTGCGCTATGGAAGTTAAAGAGGCCGTCCATGGCGACCGCATTATGCCCGGCAGAGTGCTCGTAGCGCCAGGCGGCGAAAAACAATGCAGAGTTTTACGTTCCGGCGGTATTTATATAGCCGATTTAAAACAGGGCGAAAAAGTATGCGGCCATTGTCCGTCGGTAGAAGTAATGTTCGAATCCGTCGCTAAATACGCAGGAGCTAACGCTATAGGAATCATTCTCACGGGTATGGGAAGCGACGGCGCCGGCGGAATGCTTATGATGCGTCAGGCGGGTGCGCGAACCATAGCGCAGGACGAACAGAGCTCGGTGGTTTTCGGCATGCCGAAAGTAGCTTATGAACGCGGCGGCGCCGAAAAATTAGTTCCGCTTTCAGATATAACGCAACGGGTTATATCTATTTTAGAAGGCCGCGAATAAGGCTGTGAATAAAGTTTCCATTTATTAAATATAAGGAACAAATTATGAATAATATAATCGTAGGCATAGGCGGAATAGGAATTTCAAATAAACCGGGCGATATAATAAAAACACTGGCGCTCGGTTCATGCGTGGGCGTTATGGTTTATTCGCCCAAACTATCGCTTGCCGGCCTGATTCACGTAGCACTGCCCGATTCAAAAATAAACGCCAGCCTCGCTCATGAAAAGCCATGTTATTTCGCGGATACCGGTATTCCTTTTTTACTGGCGGCGCTCGCTAAATTCGGATGCCTGCTTTACAGCGATTTAATTATTAAATTAGCGGGAGGCGCTAATATAATGGATCCAGAACAGCGTTTTGATATAGGAACGCGCAATATTCTCGCCGTCAAAAAAAATCTGTGGCGTTATAAACTCGGACCGCTCGCAGAAGACACCGCCGATACGATCAGCCGTACGGTAAAACTCGAAGTCGCTACGGGACGGGTTATTTTATCTTCGCCTTCAATTGGGGAGTGGGAAATATGAGCATAGAAACCATAATGATAGTAGATGATTCAGCTATGGCAAGGCTTATCATGAAACAATGCCTTGAAATAGCCGGATACCGCGGCAAACAATTTATCGAAGCGATCAACGGAAAAGACGCGCTCGAAAAATTAATTAAACAAAAAGCGGACCTCGTCGTTACTGACCTTAATATGCCGGTAATGGAAGGAAACGCTTTATTAGACAATATAAAAAATACGCCGGAGCTCAAAGAAACACCGGTGATAATAATTACAAGCAACAGCAATTCCGCGCGTGAAACGGAATTAAAAAATAAAGGGGCCTTCGCGGTTATCAACAAACCGATTTCACCGGCCGTAATCCATAAAATATGTTCTCAATTATAAAGGAGGAAAACCGTGAATCAGTCCTGCGATTATAAAAAAATACTGACGGATTCAATAATGCGCACTCTCGAAGAAATCGCCTTCATCCAGCTTATCGAAATTCAGACGGAAACGCTCGATACGACGAGCCCCGATTACATGCAGGACATGCTTTCCGTATATATGCCGGTTAAAGCCAAATATGGCATTTTAATAATGAGCGCTTCAAGTGAAATATTAGAAGAAACGGCGTGCAACATATTTGCATTAGAACCCGGAACACGGCCTGGACCCGAAATGATCAACGACACTCTTTCAGAATTATTAAATACGATTTCCGGACAATTCATGAGGGCCATAACTCCCGTAAACGAATTTTACGAACTCGGACTTCCGGTAACTGGAAATTTTGATCTAAAAACGATCGAAGGCGAAGCCGTCAACTGCGCTTTTGAAAACGAAAACGGCGCGAAACTTTTAATTTCTTATATAAAAATATCGAAATAACCGTTAAAAATATTTCTTTATTAACCTTATAAATAATCAAAAACGGGCGTAAAAAAGCGATATTATACTTTTTTAATAATATAAATGTAATTATTTTTAAAATTAAAAATTAGCGGCCGATGAAGTTCCGAGCGCCGCCGCTCCTATAGCGCCCATAAACTGCGCGTCGGGCGGAACTATTATTTTTTTAAAACCTGAGTTAGATTTTAGTATTTCTAAAAAAGCTTTATTATGGCTTATACCCGATGTTACTACGAGAATTCCCGACTGCGAACGATGCGCTTCAAGAAGAGGAGCGATACGGGCATAAACGGTATAATTAACGCCCGCCATTATTTTTTTAATATCCACTCCGGCTATTAATTTAGCGATCAGTTCAGTCTCTCCAAATGTCGCACAGGTTATAGAAAGCGGTTCAGGATCAAGATAATGTTTTGATATTTCACCAAGATCCGCCTTTAAAATTCGAGCCATATTTTCTATATACCTTCCTGAACCGGCGGCGCACTTATCGTTCATTGAAAAACCTTCAACGGCGCCTCCGCTCACTTCCATTACCTTAATATCCTGTCCGCCGACGTCAAGAAGCGTAAAGTTTTTAAGGCCTGATGCGTAAACCGCGCCAGCCGCATGACATTCTATTTCGGAAAAAGGCATTGCATCGAAAATTGAAGCCCTATAACGGCCGTATCCGGTAGAAAAATATTCCATTTTATTAATATTTTCAATATTTTTTTCACCCGATGTCTCAAAAAGATTCAAAATATCCGAATTAAATCTTTCGAAAGCGTTATGTTTATTTTCTACGCTTAAATATTTAATTATAAAATCCATAGTTTCATAAATTTCTAAAAATTTGCGGCCGTTTACGAAACAGGCTATTTTAACCGAACGAGATCCAAGATCTATTCCGGCGGCGCAACGAATACGATTCATTAAATCGATCTTTTTCGATTTCCGTCTATATTTTTTCTTTTCAACGTTTAAAATAAAGCTTTCAATTTTAAGCCGGTCATTTTCATTAAGCGGCGCCGGACGATCACCTTCGATCGTAAGCACGGGAAAATCGCCAAGCTCGTTTTTTAAAATTCCATCTTCTATTTGATGAAAACAAAAACTTTGAACATAATGTATCAAACAATCGAGCCGTCTTTCGTCAACGGCTTTTTTTATATCTTTCAGACGGTTGCTAAAAGAATAAGGATATGTATAATTACGGTACGTTTCGCAAAGATCGAGTCCTATACAGTCTATCAACGAAAACTGCTTTTGAGTTTCGTTATAAATAATTTCTGAACCGAACGAAGAAATATAATCATAATAATCGCTGAAAACCGGAGGTATTCCGACATGGCCGATGCGCAGTGAAACGCTTTTAGACGGCCGCGCTTCGACTTGTTTTAAAAACGATTTCATGTCTTCATAAAATACAGCCGGATTACGATTAAAATCAGAAGCCGAAATTAAATTGAGATGGTTTTCAAATCCGCTCACCTTAAGTTCTTTATAAGTAAGTTCATCCATACGCTTTAATATTAAGCGGCAGCGATCAAATTCCGATTTGATTTTTTCGCATGAATCAATATCGGCGCCATAATAATTTATAAACCGCATAATTTCATTTTCAAGCCTTTTACGGTCGCCGTTCAAAGGATACTCGAACGAAAATATTTTAATATTATGATAAGCTAATATATCTGAAATTGGAATGGTGTGAGCGCAATCGCCTTCGGTAACGATTACCGCGTTTTTTAATTTTAAAAACACGGCCGCCGCCATTACGCCGCGCGTCCAGCAGCATACCGCGCGAGGCGCAAGCCCCGAAGAAAGTTTTAACAGCTCATCCGGCGAGCGGGACGCTATAAAAATATTATTTAAATCGACCGGGATCAGGCCGGCCGAATAAATAACTTCGATTGGTACAGTAGAACTTATACCTACAAGCTTTTCAATATCGTTTTTTAATTCGGAATAATTCGAAAGGATATCTATCATTTATTTATAATAGCATCAGATAAAATAACAAAACCTACCTGCCATAATATATATTATGTAGATAGCAACATAAATTATTAAATTTTTCAATGCGTATTTTTAAAAAATAAAAATTATTTATTTTCCGCTCTGAACTATAAATTTAATCGCCGTTTTTTCTTCGTTATTAATTTCAATTTTATAAAAAGCTATAACAGTAACTAAATTTATACCTTTTGGCGCCACAAATCCCCGCGCTATAGCGATAGCTTTTACCGCCTGATTTACCGCCGCCGCTCCGACCGCATGAAGTTCGACTTCTTTGTCTTTTTCAACCACTGCTGCAAGAGCGCCAGCGACCGCTTTTGAATTCGACTGTGCTGCGACTTTAAGCTGTTCCACTTAGATGCCTCCTTACTAACGATTGGCCGTTATATTAATTTTTTAATATAGCGCATTAAAACGCCCGGCCGGGTTAATGCGTATGCTGGTTCATTATTTTCTGCCGATATTAGTATATAATCCATTATGTCGTTATTATATAACATTTTATTTTTAAATTCAAGAAATAAATCATTATTTTTAATAATATTATTTTTTTTATACCCTACTAAATAATTCAAGATTTTTTCTTCAAGAACGGAAATTATAATTTTATATTTTATATCGAATTTTTCACGAATTATATCATAAACCACTGAATGGATAAGTCCTTCGGCGATTTCTCTTAAATTAGGATAAGCCGGACCCGCAAGCGCCTGCTTGCGAAAATTATCATTTTCTAATATTCCAGCTCTTATTACCTTAATTTTATTTAATTCAAATACCGCCATCGCATAAGCGGTTTCTTCTATAAGTTCATCGTCCGGACGCGGTTTAAATTTACCTTCATTAAAAAGTCCGCCAAGTTTAGAGCCCGAAAGAACGCATAACGGATGAATTCTTACATAATCAGGCGAAAGAGCGACGGTTCTGGCCACGTCATCTTTAAAAATAAGACGGTCCTGTCCGGGCAGGCCGCACATTAAATGAACGCTTAATTCAAAGCCGTATCGTTTTATAGATTCACATGCGCCGGCGGCCGTTTGCGGGCCGTAACCGCGTCCCGATTTTTCAAGCACGCCGGCGTTAAAAGATTCTACTCCTATTTCAATAATTTTAACCATATTTTTTTTTAAATAAGACAATATTTCATCGTTTATATAATCCGGTCTGGTAGCGACACGAAATCCTTTAAATTCGATGCCGTGTTTTGTAATATCCGCCAGATTCATAGCGGCGTTAGCCGATTCAAAATACAAACCCTGACGTTTTATGGAAAGCGCCGTAAACGTGCCTCCATAAAAAGCGATTTCAATATCACATCTTTTTTTCTCATGACCGTCCTTAATAAGAGCGGATATAAAATTTTCAATATAAGCTTTTACATCTTCAGCCTCGCAGGGCGCGCCGCCGGACGCCGCCTGGTTACAAAATACGCACCTGCCGGCATCCGGGCATCCGGCATTATTCAAAAAAATGGGTATAATAATATAATTAAGACGGCCCATTCAGGACACATCCTCTCTATCCAATCAAAAATTTAATGCTTTATCGCCTATATCCATTATAATTTTGAGAGTTTTGATAAATAGCTCCGAACATATACAATAAAAAATAAGCTCTTTTTTATTTTGTATGGGTAGTCGGGTGCCAGAAAATATATTCATAATAAACTTTTTTATTTTTCGTGGCGGGAATTTTTATAATCGCTTTCGACTTCCATAATATGTTTATAAGCATTAGCAGCGGATATTTGCTCGGCCTCTTTTCTGACTCTGGCCATACCGGTTCCAAGCTGAATTTCATTTATTTCAACGGCCACTATAAATGTTTTGTCATGTTCAGGGCCGAGAGTTTTAATAAGCCGGTAATCAGGCTTGACTCCGTAATTTTTTAAAGCATACTCCTGAAGAATGGATTTATGGTTTACGCCTTCGTCTTTACGGGTAAATTTCACTATTTCCGGATAAAGATTATGTATAACAAATTCATAAGCGAAATCAATTTTTTTTGAATCGAGATAAATAGCCGAAACTATGGCTTCAAATACATCCGCAAGTATCGACGGCTTGTTTTTACCGCCGTTTTGTTCTTCACCCCTGCCCAATTGTATATATTCATTGATATTAATTTTAGCCGCGGCCTTCGCCAGAGCAGCTTCAGACACTACAAAATTCTTTATTTTCGAAATTTCGCCTTCTTTTAACTCCGAATTCGAATTAAACAAAAAATCGACCACGATAAAACCGAGAAGAGAATCACCAAGTACTTCGAGCCTCTCGTAATCGTAATCGATTTTATGTTCATTCGCGAACGAAGCGTGCGTTAACGCTTCGTTCAATAAAGACAGATCGTTAAATTTATAATTTAAATTGCATTCAAAAGTATGAAGCGTGGTTCTTCTTATAAAATCATCCATTAACGGTTAAACGTATTTCTTCAAACAAATCGTAGCATTATGACCGCCGAATCCGAATGAATTCGAAATAGCGAAATTAATTATCCGTTCTTTAACCGTATTGGGTGTATAATCGAGATCGAGTTCGGGATCGGGATTAATATAATTAATCGTCGGCGGTATTTTATTTTCTTTAATAGCCATAGCGGAAGCTATAGCCTCGACCGCCGCTGCCGCTCCAAGTAAATGGCCCGTCATGGATTTAGTCGAAGAAATAGACACTTTCTTCGCATAATCGCCAAATACCGCTTTAATAGCCATAGTTTCGTATTTATCGTTAAGATCGGTCGATGTTCCATGAGCGTTTATATAATCGATTTTATCAGGTTGTATCCGGGCTTCTTTTAAAGCGAGCTGCATACATTTAATCGCGCCCGCGCCGCTGTCGCTCGGAGCGGTTATATGAAACGCGTCACAGGTTGCGCCATATCCAATAATTTCGGCATATATTTTAGCGCCGCGCGCTTTCGCGTGTTCTAACTCTTCGAGTATCAAAACCCCGGCTCCCTCGCCGATAACAAAACCATCGCGGTCTTTATTAAAAGGACGCGACGCGGTTTTAACGTCGTCGTTTCTCTGTGAAAACGCACGCAGCGAAGAAAAACCGGCATAAGTCAGCGGAGTGATAGCGGCTTCCGAGCCGCCTGTAAACATTATATCCTGGGCCCCTCGTTTAATAGTTTCAAAAGCCTCGCCGATAGCATGATTTGCAGACGCGCAGGCCGTAACCGTAGTAAAGTTAACGCCGCGCGCGCCTAATTGAATGGCGATCTGCCCGGCGGCCATATTTCCTATCATCATCGGCACTAAAAGAGGCGAAACGCGTCCAGGTCCTTTAGCTTTTAAAACCTCGTACTGCGCTTCAAAAGTCTGTATTCCGCCGATACCCGAACCGAGAATAACGCCAAGCATATCCCGGTCGATGGAATCGAGATTAATGCCCGAATCAGCGAGCGCCATTTTAGCGGCCGCGACGCCGAATTGAGTAAAACGGTCCATTCTTTTAGCGTCTTTTTTTTCTATAAATTCTTCGCAGTTGAAGTCTTTAACTTCAGCCGCCATTTTTGACGAATAATTCGTTATATCGAAGGCTTTAACCACATCCACGCCATTAGCGCCGGTTAAAAGGCCGTTCCAGAATTTTTCGAGACCGGTTCCGATAGGGCTTACTACGCCCATACCTGTTATTACCACCCTGCGGGACATCTTATCGTTTCCTCCAATCGTTTTTTACGCTCATCAAATAACATAGCCCGATTATCAATCATATACCGGAAGGTAAACATTGATAAAAGGGCTATCAAGTCGTTCTATGATTAAGCTTTTGCTTTCATTATATATTCTACGGCCTGATGAACGGTCCTGATTTTTTCAGATTCATCATCAGGTATGTTAATGTCGAATTCTTCTTCGAGCTTCATTATGATTTCAACTAACGCTAACGAATCAGCGTTGAGATCTTCCTGAAAATTAGATTCTTTTTTTATCGATGATTCTTCGACACCCAGTTCTTCGACAGCTATTTTTACCACTTTTTCATAAACGCTTTCGTAGGTAAGACTCACTTGCGTCACCCCCTTTACATATACATTCCGCCATCTATAGTTAAAACCTGGCCCGTTATGTAAGACGCCTTTTCGGACGCTAAAAAAACGCAGGCAGACGCCACGTCTTCAGCTTTGCCAAAACGCTTCATAGGTATTTGTTTTTGATATTCTTTTTTTATATCTTCACCGAGAGCGGCGGTCATATCGGTTTCGATAAAACCCGGCGCTACGGCGTTTACTCGAATACCGCGAGATCCGTATTCTTTAGCGATAGATTTGGTAAGTCCAAGCATTCCGGCCTTGGATGAGCAATAATTAGCCTGACCGGCATTTCCCATAAGGCCTACGACCGAACTTACGTTTACGATCGCCCCGCCGGCGCGGCCCATTACTTTTATAGCATTTTTGCAGGTAAGAAAACATGAATTCAAGTTTGTATTAATGACTTTTGTAAAATCTTCAAAAGTCATTCTTAAAAGTAACTTATCATTGGTTATACCTGCATTATTAATTAACACATCAAGACGATTATATTTATCTTCGAGCTGCTTAAACAAAGCCGTAACTTCCGTTTCGTTCGTAACGTCGCATTTAACGGCAAGAGCCTGAACTCCATACGTTTTTAATTCATCGATAACGCCGTCAGGCACGCTCGAATTATATGTAAAAACTACATCATAACCGGATTTAGCGAATTCAAAAACTATGGCTTTTCCAATGCCGCGCGCGCCACCGGTTATTAAAGCGACTTTTCTACCTTCCATCGGTCATATCTCCCATACGAGTATTTTCGAGAACTTCGAGAGTTTTTTCAAAAGTTTTTATATCTTCAATATTAAGAACGTTAATTTCACGATTTATCTTTCTTACAAGGCCCTTCAATACAGTTTTAGGCCCGAGTTCTATCATGGTGCGCACACCCATATCGTAAAGCGCGTTAACGCAATTCACCCATAATAAAGGCTGATAAATTTGACGAATAATAGCATCGGCTATAGTAGCAGTATCGTCGGTAAGATTACCGGGAACATTCATCGCTATCGGATAATCCGGCTGATAAAAATTAATTTCTTCCATAGTCTTCATAAGATTATCAGCCGCACCCTTCATTATATTCGAATGGAAAGCGCCGGAAACTGAAAGTGGAAATACCGATGCCCCTTCGGCTTTAGCTTTTTCGCCGGCCGCACGGACGCCCTCGACGGTTCCCGAAATTACAATCTGTTCAGGCGAATTAAATATAGCGACTGCAACATAATTACCCGATTCAGTGATTTCAAGACATAATTTATCGAGCTGCGGCTTTGTCATTCCCACTATCGCCGACATGGTGCCGTTCGTATTCTGGCCGGCTTCATGCATAAATTTTGCCCTGTTATAAACAAATTTCAAGCCATCGGCGAAAGAATAGACATTCGCCGCGCATAAAGCGCTATATTCGCCAAGGCTATGGCCCGCTACGGCCGCCGGAACAATTTTTTTACCGTTGATTTCACGGGCGGTCAATAATCTATGGCATGCAGCCGACATGGTGTAAATCGCAGGCTGCGCATTAATGGTCTGCGTCAAAACTTCGTTCGGCGCTTCAAAGCACATTTTAGCAAGGTCATAGCCTAAAACCGACTGCGCTTCGTTAAATACATCGCGCACTTCGTTATATGCCGCATAAAGTTCGGCGCACATTCCACTGTACTGAGAACCCTGGCCTGGAAATATAAAAGCAATCCTGTTATTCATGATAATCCGGTAAAACTCCCTTCGTAAGTATCGCGCACATTATGCGCGGATAAAAACCGCGGCTGTGCTGTAAAACTGCATAAAAAAAGCAAGACCGGGGATTAAAAAAGCCCTGCTATGTCCTGCTTTATTTTTTCATTGATTTTTTCGGCTACGAATTTTTCAGCCACGCCAATCGCGTTTTTAATAGCCTTAGCCCGCGAAGAGCCGTGTGAAATAATACACGTTCCCGGAACGCCGAGCAGCGGAGCGCCGCCATATTCGGCATAATCTAATTTTTTCTGCATATCGTCTATTACTTTCATAACCGGGCCGCCCCGGACGGTCTGATCGTTCGAGCCATGCATATCTTTTTCTGAAGCGGCGCTTATAATTTTTTTCGCGGTCGATATAATCATTTCACATGTCGATTCAATGCTTTTAAGCATTATATTACCGGCGAACCCATCGCACACGATAACATCGCACATATTTTTAAAAACGCTCGAACCTTCTACGTTGCCTATAAAATTTAACTTAGAGTTTTTTAACAGCCCGAAAGTTTCGAGCGTGAGTTTATTTCCCTTACGATCTTCGGTGCCGTTAGAAAGCAGGCCGATTCGCGGGCTTTTACGGCCGAATATACGCTCGCTATAAATAGAGCCCATAATGGCAAATTGATAAAGATTTAAAGGTTTACAATCAGCCGTAGCTCCGGCATCGATTAATATCACCTCGCCATGCGGCGTGGGTATAGGCGTTGGAATGGCCGGCCGGTCGATACCGTCGATTTTTTTCCAGTTAATAACCGCGGCGGCCATACAGGCGCCTGTATTTCCAGCCGAAACATAAGCGTCGGCGGCATTTTCTTTTACAAGATTACAGCAGGCCGCGATGGTATTTTCACGCGAACGGGAAACCGGGCCGTCGTTAAATGAAATCACCCCGGTAACATGATGGATCGATAAATTAGAAAGCTCTTTATAACCTTCGACTTTTTTAATCGCTTCTTCATCGCCGACTAAAATTATTTCAATGCCCGCCGAATTTTCAGCGGCCCCGATTGCGCCTTTAACGATCTGTTCCGGAGCATAATCGCCGCCCATTGCATCAACCGCTATTTTCACAAAGACCCTTCCCTTATATTAAATTTTACTTCAAAAAAGCAAAAACAGGCCTGACTATAAATTTACTTTTTTTCCTTAATTTCAATAACTTTTTTTCCGCCGTAATTACCGCATGCAAGGCATACATGATGAGGAAGAACCGGTTGTTTGCATTCAGGATTAGAGCAAACTGAAATAGTTTTAGCGGTTTCTATTCTTTTCGACCATACCGCTCTGTCACGTCTGTTTCTGGTTTTACTATGTTTATGCTTTGGATTAGGCATAATTCACTCTCCTGTCAAATTAATTTTAGGTCAGTAAATTATATAATAAAAATCATTCAATTGTCAAGAACTGTTTTTATTTGTTTTTTATTTTATAAAAAATTATTATCTTCAAAACTTAATCGTTGACATTAAATTGTTGTTAATGTATTATAAGCATGTTTATTTAGTTTATTATATTTTTATTTTTATTAAACACTTATTAAATACAATAATACATCAATACAAATAATGGTGCGATAACGCATCAAAAAGGCATCATGAATATAACGCAATGCAGTTTAATATTTTTTATTTATTTTTAAACGGATATTTCAAAGCGCGGCAAACCGGAAGCGAAGTAACCCTGACACCAAAAACTAATATCAATTTAACATTTTTAGCCAATCGTTTCTGGCGGTTTTTAATTATTTCGCCGGGAATGTATTTTTTATTTTTATGTTTTTTACTTTATTTTACCATAATGCCGGATCGCGGCTCCGCATTCGCTCAAAATAATTTTCATTCTGACCTTTTCAACGATGTCAATTCTTATGCTAACGCTTATGGAAATTATAATACAAAAGCGCTTAATAAATTTTTAAAATTCGATCTGATTATTATAGAACCGTACAATGTACCGGATATCGATTTTTTAAAAAAACTCAAAAAAAAGGGGATTAAAATCATAGCATATATAAGCGTCGGCGAAGCCGACTATAACAGACGTTATTTAAAAAACTGGCGTTCTTATCACAACACTCCCGATAACCCGAATATTCCACGTTCAAAAATCAGCCCCGGCAACGCCGTTTTTTTAGGCGAAAACCCTGGATGGCCGGGATCGTATTACGCAGACACATCAAATGAAAAATGGCATAATATAATATTACGCGAAGAACTTCCTTACATTTTATGGCTTGGAGGAGGCATATATGACGGTTTTTTTCTTGACGTTCTCGATGCGGCCGAAGTTTATAAAACAAAAAATAACGGACATGAAATGACGAACGGTCTTATAAAACTCATTAAGAAAATCAAAGAAACTTATCCTGATAAAATTTTAATAGCAAACCGCGGATTCTCTATTTTAAAAGAAATCGCCCCTTATATAGACGCTCTTAAATATGAAGAATTTACCTCCGCTTATGGAAATATAAAAAATGAAGCGCATTATAAAAAATATTATTTAAAAATCGATAAAAAAGGACGCCGTATTAATTCAGACGAAATCGAAATTATTAAAGAAGCGCTGAAAATAAACCCGCGAATACTCATACTTGTTTTAGATCACATAAAAACAAAACCACGCAATATAAAAATCGCAAAACTTTGCTTTCGAGAATCTCAAAAATTAGCCGATAATTTAAATTGTAAGGTTTTATGGTACGCCAATGCGGTGGAGCAGGATCTGCCGCTCTGGCCGGAATTCAAAAAATAGCGGCCTTCCGGCAATATCTAACAAATTAACCACGCCGCATCGTTCCATTTATAAACTCAAGGATTTTTCAAGGATTTTAATGTAGCTTTTTAACATGAATTATGATATAATTCATAGGTTACATTTATCGATTATGTTACAGGTTACATTTACGATAAAATTAGTAAACTTTTAAAAAAATATAATAATAATTAAAAAAATATGATAATAAGTGCCATAATTAAAAATATGCATAAAATAATGCATTTTATTATTAAACAGATTACGACCAGAACTAGAACGAGAGACGCAAGAAGTGTATCTAATAGAATCCGTTATATTTTCGGTATTTATTGCCGCTATAAATTACTTTTATTATCCATTGTCTTTTTTATTTATTGGAGACGCGGCCAATCCATACCAGATTTTATCAATATGCATGGCGGTAAGATACGGCTCATCTAAAGGCTTTTTTTCTTTTATCATTATAATTTCAATGGCTATAACGGCTGGAACTTTAAACAGCTCGGCTGATAGGCTATTACAAAACGAATCGATATATTTCATGCTTTCGGTACTTCTTACAACGCATATAGCGGGACAATTAAAAGATCATCAGGACTATCAATATAACCGCCTTAAATCGAAACACGAAAAATTATCGGCCGATTTTGAAAAATGCGCGCTCAATAACCTTATGCTCGAAGACGCCAACAAAGAGCTCACAAAAAAAATAGTAACCCGCTTTCAATCGCTTTCGACGGTTTATGAAGCGGCAAAAAGGCTTGAAACCCTCGATTACGATAAATTATTCCCTGCGGTGCTTCAAATACTCGAAAACCATATAAACGTTAAATCAGCGGCGTTTTACATAAGAGAAAACGAACAACTTATTTTAAAAGCCGTTTCGGGTTCGTTCGGCGAAGAATTAGAAAATCGAATTAATATTTCAAGCCGCGCTTTATTCAATTACGTCATAAAAAACAAAAAAACCATTTCATTACTTGACGACCTTCTATTAAACGAATCGTTGCCGGACAAAAAAGAATTCGAACGTTTTACCGCCGTATCGCCCGTTATATTCAATGACGTAATTTATGGAATTATCGCCGTGAAAGACCTTTCCTTCGATAATTTAAACGACACGTCGATAAGGATGATCTCCATGGTCGCCGAATGGGCCGGAATGTGCCTTAATAAAATCAATAATTTTACTCAAATCGAATCTGAAGTTCCGTTCGACCAAAAAATAAAATGTTATAAACCCGGCCATTTAAAGCAATTAATAAAATCAGAAATATATAAAGCCGTAAGATATAAGCTCGAATTATCAATATGCAAAATCAGTATAATTAGTAATGATGTTATACCCGATAATATTAAAACTTCGGTATATTTTTCTATAGGTTATATAATTAAAAATTCGATAAGGGAAATCGATATTTACGGCGCGTGCATGCAAAACGGATGTTTTATAATAATACTTCCGGTAACGGATATAAAAGGGGCGGGCGTTCTTCTTTCACGTTTAATCTCCGAAATTAATAATTTTAAAATAAAGCCGTATCACACCGACGAAGAGTTACATTTCGAAGCGAGCGCTCATTCGCTTGATGAAATAGCCGGCGGCAAAAAAATCGAAAAAATGACTTTAGGAAATTTAAACGAAGAATCATATAAAATTTACAAAAAAATGATAGAGTATATAAACATTTAAGGTAAAATACGTCAAATACATTTTCATGGTGGCCATAATTAATGCTTCAGGATAAAATTTATTATACATCAATATTTACATGGCTTTCGATAATGATGTTATTCGTTATTTTTTCGCTTTTAACAGGGCTGCCCCCGGCGGATATTTTTATTACGCGATTTATTTTGATTAACACAGCGGGAGCTATTATATTCCTGCTGACATACGAGTTAATATATTCGTTAAATTTTGATTTTAAAGACGAAAACAATTTCACAAAAAAAGATCTCACTTTTTTATTTCTTCTTATATTCGGTCCGGCGGGTTTATTACCGGTCAGCTTCATAATTCTCGCCTGCCTCGACAAACCTTCAAGAAATTTCGATACTATTATGACTGAAGACATAATTAAAGAGACAATTAAAACATCTTTTAATTATATAGACGTAGCGGCTGAATATCAAAAACAGATGTTTAAAGAAGCGGTTATCGACTCGATAATGTCGGAAAATAATTTCAAAAAAAGAAACGCCATCGACATATTATCGAAAATGAAAAACAGACAGGCGATAGCCGCGCTAAAATTAATGGCAAAAGACAAAGATCATGAAATAAGATTTATGGCCATAAATAAACTTAACGCGATAGAAGACGAATACATGCATGAATTCGACTGGTACAAAACCGCTATAAAAGTATGCGGCGCGGTTCCCGAATTAGTCTTTCAATACGCGGCGCTTATTTTAAAATTTTGCCGCCTTGAAATAATGTATAACGATCTTTCTTATTTATATTATAAAAAAGCGGCCGGCCTTTTTAAAGCGCTTATCGATGAAAATCATTACCCGGACGAATCTTTATACGCTTATGCGGTATGCCTCCGAAATACGTCAAATGCATCCGGCGCGGCGGCGCTTCTTGAAAAGCGCCTTAACGAATTAAGCGGCAAAGCCGTCGATGAACTTGCCGCATGTTACTACGACATAAAAAATAATAACGGACTGAAATATTTAATCGATAAAGCCGGAAAAAATGAAATACAATACGGCCCGAAACTTGGAGGCATAATTTCTAAAAATACCGACGAAAAGTCAGAAAACGACGAATACGACGGCAGCGGCAATGAAAACTCCAGTCAAAATGAATTATACAGTATTTACAATATAAACGAATTTCTTCAAATATTTAAAAGCTGCCAGAATCTAAATTTCGACCAATATTACGCGCGCCTTAAAACGGTAACAAATACAGCCATGTATCCCGCTATTTTTAATGAAATTTACAAAATGCCAAAATTTTCTAAAATATTATATTTAAAGCTGTTGAAAGGTCAGCTCGAAACGGAAAACGCAAGAAATTTAAAATATTTTTTATATGATCCCGACCCGGCGCTCGTTTTTTTTGCCGCCGATGTATTATGCACCACGGAATTACCTCTGCGCAATGAAATATTTACAGGCCTTATTTTACATCCGCTCGACGAAGTAAAAATACTGTCAGTAAAATTTGCCGGTTTGAAAAGAATGCGCAGAACCGTCAGACTTCTTATAAAATTATTAAAATCTTCAAAAACGCAACCGCCTCTAAAAAAAGAAATAATTACCGCCCTGATTAAAATAGGCGATAATTATGCTAATTCAGCAATATCCGCGGGTTTAAAAAACGATGAAGATCATTTTAAAATTCATGCGCTCAACGAAATTAAAAATTTTAACGCCCGTTTATTTCTCGACGATATCATTCAATTAATAGATTCATCGCCGATCGCCATTAAAATCGCCGGTTTGAACGCAGCCGCTTCTTTTGGAGGCGAACAGGTTTTTAAAAAATTAACGCGCTATCTTAAAGATGACTGCGATGATATTTTACGCGAAGCGGCAACCGCCGAATTCTGCCGTGCGATGCGTCCTGAAGCCATAGAATGCGCCGTTAAATATTATTCCCGCGCGGCGGATAATAAAAAAATCGAAATTTATAATAATTATTTTTCTTATTTAAGTAAAACCGCCATAGAAAATTATATAAAAAAATTAATAGATTCAAAAAATTATATCGGAAATGATTTTTTAAATATAATTTTTAAATTTCGTCATGAGCTTGTATCATCCATAGCGGAAAATAATAAAAAAGAAGATAACGCTTTTTACGAATATTGCGAACAATTCATAAGCCGGCCAAAAATAAAACCGAACAAAGATATGCCTGCAGGCGCAAAACCGGGTGAGCGCAATGGCTGATATATGTCTGATACTCGAAGGCACATATCCTTATATAACCGGAGGCGTATCGAGCTGGATACACGATATAATAACAAACCTCGATGATTTT
Source organism: uncultured bacterium (assembly GCA_964421195.1). Classification (GTDB taxonomy): domain Bacteria; phylum Muiribacteriota; class UBA9980; order UBA9980; family UBA9980; genus UBA9980. The sequence goes on from CAYQWL010000003.1 coordinate 60,325, forward strand.
ACCTTCGATATTATAGCGATTTTACCTTCTAAAAATTATGTACGTGAATATAAATTTAAAATACCGCCAAACGTAAATACAATAAATAACCTTTATTTAAACGAAATAAATGATGAATCGAATAAAATATCAAGCTCTATTAAAAATCAAAATTTTTTTAATGAATTATCGGCATGTTTCATCGGGCAAAAAGAACTTAAATTAAATGAATTAAGCTCTATCGTTAATATTTTCGATAAATATAAACCATCTCTCGGAGATTTTATAAATACAAAAGAAGGATGGAATTTTTTTTTAAAATTATATGAAACTTTCGATCCTGATTTTTCATTTATAGATTTTTTCTGGACTACGCGTTTTATATTAGTTCCTATAATCAACATTATAAATTTTATACCGCCTGACTGCAAATGTTTTCACAGCGTTTCTACAGGCTATGCCGGCCTGTTAGCGGGACTTTCGCGGCTTCGTTTTAAAAAACCGCTTCTATTAACCGAACATGGTATTTATACGAATGAAAGGCTCCTCGAAATAATCAATGCCAGATGGATATATGATCAGCATATAGATTCAATAGATATCAGCCGTGATCTATCGCCGCTAAAAAGATTGTGGATAAATCTTTTTATCTATATAGGAAAAATTACCTATTACTGTTCTGACAAAATAATAACGCTTTTTAAAGAAAACATGCGGCTTCAAATTAAATTAGGCGCGCCGGCCGAAAAATGCGTAGTAATACCTAACGGCATCGATTGCGCGCGTTTTAACCAGAAAAGAACTAAAATACCATCAGCGCCTGATTATACGGTAGGTTTCGCGGGAAGAATAGTTCAAATTAAAGATATTAAAACCCTGTTATACGCCGCCAGATTTGTTATCGACAGACTGCCCGGCGCGAAATTTATATTAAAAGGGCCGATCGATGAAGAAAAATCATATTATAAAGAGTGCCGCGTGCTCGCCGAATTGCTTAACTTAAATAACGGAGTAATATTCGCGGGGCCGGGAGACGTAAGCGGTTTTTATAAAGATATAGATCTCTTAGTACTTTCTTCCATTTCAGAAGCTCAACCGCTCGCGCTTTTAGAAGCTAATTTATGCAAAGTGCCAGTAGTTTCGACAGATACAGGCGCCGTGCGCGAACTCATTTATGGAGCTGATGAAGAAGATGCCAGAATAGGCCCGTCAGGCGCCGTAGTACCCGTTAAATCACCCGAAGCGCTCGGCTTACAAATTATTAAATTATTGACCGAACCCGATACGAACATCAAATTCGGAGAAAACGGAGAAAAAAGAGTAATGCGTTATTATAAAAAAGAAGATTTAATAAATAAATACCATAAAATATATAGTGAATTAATAGAGGAGCGCGATTAAAATGGCGGGAATAGGGTTCAGATTTCGTGAAATAGCCGAAAACGGAAGCTATCTCGGCGCCGTAAAAAGCTATGCTTATTCTTCAATTTTCGCGGCGGGGCCGTGGATACTGACCATGATCACCATATCCGCGTTAAACGCCATAGCGCCTCCCGAAATAAGCGGAACCACATTGCTCGAATTCCGCGCGCTTCTTTCATACATTTTTTCATTCAGCCTCATTCTTACCGGAACTTTTCAACTCGCGATAGTAAGATATATTGCAGATAAAATTTCCGACAAAGACCGCGAAGAACTATTATCGCTTTTCATAGGCACTAACTTTTTTTTCTCAATTTTATCCATAACATTCGGCGCATTTTTCTTTTCAGGCACGAACGGCTCCGCAATTTTAAGAATAACGGCGATAATGCTTTTTTGCGTAATCTGCCTTATATGGAACGGAATGGCTTTTTTAACCGCTATTAAAGATTATAAATTCATAATTTTCGTTTTTTCTTCCGGAACAATCGCTTCTATAATTTTATGCGCATATCTAAAAAATATTTATGGTTTAAATGGATATCTATTCGGATTTTTTCTGGGACAATTATATGTTTTTTCAGGAATCACCGCCGAAATAACCCGCGAATTTTTTAATAAAAAAGGAGTAACCTATTATTTTTTCGGCTATTTTAAAAAATATTTTATTCTAATTATCGCGGGACTCGCTTATAATACCGGAATCTGGATAGATAAATTTATAATCTGGAATTCGGCTGAAAACCAGTGTTATCTTGGAAATTTAAGAGTATCGGGTAATTTCGATCTGGCGGTTTTCGTGGCATACTTATCCATAATACCCGCGCTTGGATATTTTTTCGCCCGAATCGAAACCGACTTTTACGATCTTTATAAATCATATTTTAATTCAATATTTAATAAAGACAGCTTTCAAAAAATAAATCAAAAAAAAGATGATATTATAAAAATGGCCGACGAATCGATATTAAATCTCATTAAAATACAGGGAACACTGACTTTATTATGCTATTTAAATGCCGATATCATAATGAAACGGTTCGGAGGAGGAGGCGATGCCGTCTGCGCTTCCATTTATAAATTAGCCGTAATAGGAGTATTTTTTCATATTTTATTTTTATTTTTAACTATTTTTATGATGTATTTCGAATTTTACAGAGCCCTTTTAACGGCCAATTTATCTTTTTTAATACTCAACGCCGCGCTCACCCGGTATGCGTTATGTTATGATTACAATCCGGCGGCGGGCTATACGGTGGCGGCGGGCATATGCTGTTTACTTTCTTTTTTTCTTTTTCATTATAAAATTAAAGATCTTCCATTTTATACCTTCGTAGAACAACCGATAACTCCGGCGCTCGAAGAAAAAGCAGTATTCGATGCTTTTAAAACCCTTGAAACGGCGGGCATCAAAAACGTATGTAAATCAGAAACGCTCAAAGGAGTAAATATAGATGAGCTATAAAAATAAAATTATATTATTATTTACACTATTTGAATTATCATCGGTTATATTTTTTTCCGCCGTCCCGCTTCGCGGCGAAGACAGTATTTACAGACAAAACGAATTAAACATAAGCCTCGATATAAAAAACGCTCTTTCAGATTATAAAAGTGCGGCGCAAACCGCTTTATATGCAGGTTCTCTTGAAATCGCCCTTAAATTCGGCAAAAAAAGTCTTGAAACAAAAGCGGACGACACAGCTACGGTTCTTATAGTGGCGCAGTCTCTCTTATGGACTTCGAAAGCGGACGAGGCGGAAAAATATTATAAAAAATACTTCAAACTAAAAGGAACGAAAACTGCTTCTATTTATTATCAGTTTGCCGAATGTCTTAATTCATCCGGCAAAGCCGATAAGGCTTTGCATTACTTTAACGAAGCCATGAAATTAGCCGGCACGGACGAAACGGAACTTAAAGGCAATATCAATATCGCTAAAGGTTATTATTATCTCGAAAAAAACGATTTTATAAAAGCAAAAAATTATTTTTACAGCGCTCTTAAATATGATCTCAAAGCGAAATATCTTGAAGCGATGGGCGATTATCACGTCAAATTAGCGGCCGTACAAATTCCTGAAATTTATTTCGATATCGAAACGAAAACCATAATTAAAAAATATTCAGATAAAGATACCAGGCGCGCTTATGATTATTATAAAAGAAGCCTGAACGAAAAACCCGATAATAAATACATTAAAATTAAAATAAGCGACGCGCGCTGGGCGCTCGGCAAAAAGAAACAGGCGGTAAGCCTGATGCGCGCCGCGGCGGACGAAACTTTATCTAACTACGCCTTTAGCAGGCTTTCATATTTTTTAAAAGAAGAAAATAAAACAAACGAAACTGAACTAAAAAACTGTATTAAACTTCTCGAACGCGCGATAGCGCTCGACGGGCCGGAATCCGACCTCGAATATGAAAAAGCCGAAATTTATTATTTATTAAAAAATGACGAAGCATATTTTACGGCGCTTAAAAAAGCCGCAAAGTCATGCACGGGAAAAGAATGGTTCGCATATTACCTTACATCTAAATTAATCGCGGCTTCAAACGGCGCAAGCGAAGACGATTATAAATCGGTAATGAATATATGCATGAAATTATGCAATACACCCGGAAAAAAAGCGGCCGCTGAAGCAGCTTACGCGGCGGCCGCGATAAAATTTTCAAAAGACTGCGCGCCAATTCACATAAATAATTTTATAAATGAAAAAATAGAAGTTTCCGAAGGGTATGACTATTACGCGACCGCGCTGACGGCTTTTAACGCTCTTAATTATGAAATAAGATTAAAATATGCCTCACTCGAAAAAGCGATTAACGGCGCATTACAGAATAATTTTATAAAAGACACGCGCGAAAAATTAAAATACGTCGAAAAATACATCGGCGACGAAACTTCTGAGGCTAAACTGCTAAACTTATACGATATTAAAACCGAATTCTGCCTTTCAATCGGAGAAAACGAAACGGCATACGAAACGGCGATGAAAAAATCGAATTTAGTTTCAAACGATGCCGTAAAATACGCTAAAGAATTAAAAAAAGCATTCACCTTCGCGCAATATTGCTCTAAAACGGACGAAGCTCTTATTATAGCAAAAAAAATATTTAAAATGAACGCGGCCGACATGGAACATCTCAGCTTGATAATATATTCAGAATACTGGGGCGGTGAACGAGAAATCGCTGAATCATGCCTGCGCGAACTGAAAAAAATAGATGAAAAATCATATATAGCGCTTACATTTGAAGGCCTTAAATTAGAGGAAAAAAATAAAAACAGGTCCGCTTTAAATAAATTTAAAGAAGCGCTGTCGGGCGGAGGCGACGTTGCTTATCTTACGGAACGCATCGAACAGACGCTCAAAAAACTTAAAACGGTCATGAACACCGGCTATACTTTCACCAACGATTCGAGCGGACAAAAACTGATCGAAAAAAATCTTTATTTCGATATATACGGCGACGGCACGACTTTCATTGCAGGAATCAATATGGCGAAAGAAAACAAACAACAAATGTTCACCGAAGCCGTACCGCTTTCTACGGATATATATGATTATTTCGCCGGCGCGTCTTACGACGCCGGAAAAAAAGGAATATTCGGTTTAAAATTACATTATTCATCGGCTTTAAGTTCATTTAATAACGATAAATCTAACTTTTTCCCCGAACTGACATTTACTAAAAATTACACTTCATCTTCATTAACATTGAATTATTCCGAAGGATATATGCGTGACACGCCTTTAGCCGGTGAATTAGGATTAAAACGAAAAAATTTTAAAATAAATTATGGCTTCTACGGAGATAAATTCTATTACTCGATCGAAAATAATTTACAAAAACTTTCAGATTCAAATTCACGACTTACACTTTCAATAGGGGCAGGTTATAAAGTTTACCATAATCTTTCTTTAAAACTGCAAGCCGGTTACGATAAAATGAAACACGAATACTCAGGCGCTACGACAATCGGAAACCGCAATTTTATGCCTTACGAAGTATATTATTCACCCGACGGCGTTTTTTCAAGAGGCGCGGGATTAGAATACGGACTCAATTATAAAAATACCGTCATTTCGCTTTCGACTATCCTGTATGGAAAAGAAACGAGAAATAACGGACCCGATTCTAAATATAATAATCTTTCACTCGGATTAAACCGGCCTTTTGATGAAACTCATGGAATGAGCCTTAACTTATACGGTTCTAAAAGCGAGGTAAACCCATTTTCCGATCAAAGCGTAAAATCAATATATATCGGCCGGGAATTATATTTAAAATATTATATCAAACTATAAAACATCTTAATATATTATTTATTAAAATATAAGGTTATAATATATGAAAAAATTAACTTTTTATAAATTCATCATAATTAAATCTATCGCCGCCGCGATTATTGCCATGTTTTTTATCGCGGATGGCGAATTTTTAATAATTAAAACTTCAGCAGCGGCGGAAAATGAGTATAAGTTCAACCGCAATATTTTAATATACTACTCCGCTATAAACGGCAGCGACGATTATTTAAACGATGTAATAGAGCTTTTCGGTATTTTTATCAATTATTACGGATATAACTTTAC
>CAYQWL010000003.1:66336-68991 GCA_964421195.1 uncultured bacterium
TCGATAAAGGAATAGGAAGCGAACGCGAACGCGAAAACGCCGACGCTTATATAATCTGTCAGTATGAATACGAACATAAAAACGCGCCCGCCTTATGCGATTATTTAATATCGGCGGCCGGTAAAAAACGTGTAATATTGCTCGAATTACCGGGCGCGCCCGGCAGGCAGGAAATATTAATCGAAAAACTCGGATTCAAATGCCATGAATTCATAAGCGCCTCACGAATCAAAAATTTTAAAAGCGAAGAAGGATTTTGCCGGGGTGAAAAACCCTTTAAAATAATCTCCAGGGAAGATTTTTACCAGATATCGCCGGCGGCCGGCCGCAATGACGCACGGGTCCATATTTCGGCGCTCGGCGACGGGACCCTCGAATGCCCGCTCGCGGTATCTTCAAATAACGGCGCGATAATTTTTATGGGTAAATTATTTTATACCGATGAAAAATATAATAGATACTGGATGGTCGATCCTTTCAAATTAACGGATATCATGCTGAACAGCGAACGGCGTTATATAATTCCTGATCCGTGCGTTCAATCGGGAAACCGCGCCGCGTTCATACACATCGACGGAGACGGGTTCAATTACAAAACTGAATATAATGACGAACGTTACAGCGGCGAAATAATAACCGATGAAATAATCGACTATTATAAATTCCCGACTACCGCGTCGTTAATCGTTTCAGAAATACATTCTCAGGATTACGGCAATAAAAAACTCGAAAAAAAAGCGGCGGAGCTTATGCGGGCTCCTTATGTTGAACCGGCTTCCCATAGCTGGTATCATCCATTTAAATGGGGAAAAGTAAAATCCGGCGGCGTCATGGAAAAATATATCGAAGACACTGAAGAAACAGATCAAATACAGGAAGAAAAAATATTCAATCCAGCAAATAAAGTACGCGAAACCTGCCTTGAAAAAGAAATATTGCGTTCATGCGAATATATCGGAGAACTCGGCGGCCGGCCATGCAGGGTAATGTGCTGGACGGGAATGTGCAATCCGACGCCTGAAGCGCTCGCGTTATGCGAAAACAACGGAATATACAATATCAACGGCGGCGATACACGTTTCGACGGCGGCTTTAAACTTTATTCCAATCTGAGGCCGCATTATAATCCGGGCGGCGGATATATAAAATTCAACGCCCGCTACGTCAATGAATTCATTATGACCGATCACTGGTGTCCGCCTTATGATAACTTCAAAAAAGTAATAGAAGGATTTCAAAACACCGGCGCGCCTCACTTACTAACTCCAATTAACATATACTATCACTTTTATTCGGGCACGAAAAAAGAAAGCCTTGAAGCGCTCAAAGAAGTATATAATTATACGGCCGCCAGTTCGCCTTCTTTCATGAAAGCTTCGGACTGGATAGACCGTGTACGGGGTTTTATCAACTGTAAAATCACGCAAAAAGAAATACCAACCAGCCCTGAATCAAAACATAAAAACCGTTATTATGATAACCCGGAAGGCATAAAATACCTGCAGGCTTTTAAATTTGAAAACGCCGGTAAACTCGATAATTTCAGATGGGACTACGATGGATACCCGATGCTCTCACCCGATTCGGGCGTAATCGGATATAAAAAAATAAACGGCTCCCTGTATATAAACACCGGCATGCGCGATAGCGGAGAAATATATATAATAGACAGACCGCCCGACGGATTTTATTTAAAATCATTTACCGGAAATGTCATATCAGCCGATTATGATAAAACTACGGACAGAATTTATAACGTTGAAGCTTACAGCGCGGGTCCTTTAAAAGCCGTATTCGCCGGAGCCGGATATCCATTTTATAAAATTTATTTCACCAATTCTAAAAATGAAACATCTGAATACGCCGGCGAAATAGACGATTCTAAAAATGAGCTTATATTCGGCGCGGCTTATGAATATGGCAGGATAAAAATTTCAGTGCATTATTCGACGCATTTCGATAATATTAAAAGCCGCTTAACCGGCGTTTCAGCCAGAATTTTTTATTTTTTTAAAAACAACCCGATCATCATAATTATTTTAATTATATACGTCTATTTTATCATTCAAAACCGTTATCAGCGTTCAAAAAAAGATTATCGATAAAGCGTATCCGCGAAAAATAATTTATTTTGCGGCTTGCGGCGTTTTTAATGCGCCGCCGCCGGACGAACGCAGATAATCGATCCATCCGTCGAGGCCTTCGCCGGTTTTAGACGATATAAAAAATATCTTTGCACGCGGGTTTACCTGAAATATATTCTTTTTTATCTTATCCATATCTATTTCAAGATACGGCAAAAGATCCATTTTAGTCACCACTACGGCGTCCGCCACGCTGAAAGAAACCGGATATTTCAACGGCTTGTCTTCGCCCTCGGTAAGGGAATAAAGCAATACTTTACCATGCTCGCCTATATCAAAATCCGCGGGGCATATTAAATTGCCCACATTTTCAATTATCAATAATTTTATTTTATCAAGATCGAATTCATCGAGCGCGTCTTTAATCATAAACGCGCTCAAATGGCAGTCGCCCCCAAAGCTATCGGTGTTTATCTGATAAACGTTTTCACAATGCGGTAAAAGCCGGTCCCTGTCTATCGGCGTGGATATATCGCCTTCGATTACGGCGCAACCCGAACCGCGCCCCAGA
>CAYQWL010000004.1:0-9293 GCA_964421195.1 uncultured bacterium
AATAAAAGCATAAAATAACATAAAAGGCATCTGAGGTCATTTCGAAGAACGAAAGGCCCCGGATGTCTTTTTTCATTTCTGGAACATAGAAAAATTTCGCTTTCAGAGCAGGAAATACTAAATTTTGGACGGCCATCGTTGCCAGAAAAAGACGGTTGCGGTCATCGAGCCGCCGGTCAGAATTCCCTACCTGCCGCCGGGTAATATTCCTTGTGTTTGGCATCTAAAAATCTTACACTTCGGAACTTAATTTTCTTAGCACCCTCAAACATCTCTCTCAGCCGAAAATCGTAACATCCAGCGAATTAAATATATATTATAGTAAAAAAGGGTAAAATAATACCCGATTTCAGCCCCATTTACCTCCACAACAACCAAAAAACTTACGCCCTTTCATGGAATTTTCCGTGAAAGGGCTTTTTTAATTTCGGCCAATATATAACGAAAGGAGCATGATCCCCATGAAGATCATCATTATTTTTTACACACCGATCAAAAATTTATCGAACCAGCTCATAACGTTATCCCACAGCATATACCAATCCTGCTCCGGCACCATATGAGAAGCGCCGTCGAATTCTATATACATTTCGCGTTCTGGTATAACGCTATAATATTTTTTTAATTCTTTATGGAATGCCCTCGCGCCATCTGGCGGGACTATATCATCTGCGCCGCCATTTTGCGATAATATAGCGCACGGAAAAAAATCAGAAACCTTATTCGCCGGAGATTTATCGCAAAGCGCTTTCCAATATGGCGTTCCAAGTATCGGCGCCGCCGCTTTTATGCGTTTATCACGAAGCGCCGCTGCATAAGTTATATGGCCTCCCATTGAAACCCCGCACACACCGATCCGATTAGCGAAAATACCGTGCGCCGATATAAGTTCGTCTATAATCAAACTCGTTTCATCGGCCGTTTTATCGATGGCTTCATACAGTTCTCTGTCAAAATCTTCAGCGCCATAAGCAAAACGACTGTCAAAATCATGATAACGCCGTTCGCCATGACCGTAATTATCGACTCCGATCGCGAGCATCCCGGCATTCGCAAAACTTGCGAGTTCCTTACGATTTTCTTCTTTACAAACCCCGTGGCCATGATAAAAAATAACCACGCCGTTTTTCGACGCATTTTTTTTATCGCTTTTATAAACCATAAGTACCGGCGCTCCAGCTACTTTAACATTTTCAAATTCTACGCCTTCGAAATCATAACTATAATTAATATTAACCATTCCCTTCATCACGGATAATATTTTAATTTACTATTATATTTTTATCAAACCCGGATTATGTTATTTTTAATATCTTACGGTTTCTTTTAAAACGTAATAAACAAGGATTTTTCAATTAAAGACAGTTACTTAGAAAGACTTTCAAGCCAATCCGCCTGAAGCTTTTCATAAGAAGAATAAAATTTTTCTTCGAATATCTGCCGCATCATTTTTCCATGCGAAAATTCAGGCAGTATTTCGATTAATTGTGATTGCCCAAGTTTTTCAATTAAATAACCGGTGAAACTCAACGACTGATCGTATGCAAGCGTCACCGATGATTCCGGAGTGATTTCCATAAACGAGCCTTCAAGGCTTTGCATTTCAAATATTTGTTTTTTGTTTATATATTTTTTAAGATTAGCTATCTTTTTTTCACTTATTCCTTCGCCTTCAAGCGTTTGCGCGAACCCTTCGTTAAGCCATACAGGACAGTAACCGCGAGTCAGATTAAATATCACCGCATGAGTATATTCGTGAAATATCAATTTTTTTAATTCATCGGCGTTATATAATATTTCATTAAGTGGAATTCTTATTTTACCATCATAAAGTCCCGCCACCCATACTGGCGATCCTGAAGCCTGCCGGAACTGACTTTTAGAATAAATAATAACCTGTGTTGGCGCTTCAGGATAATGATTAAAATACGTCCCGACTTCGTTATAAGCTTCTTCTAAAAGCTGGGCCACTTTATCTATTTGAACATCAAACCGCCTTTCGCCATCGAATTGAATTTTAAAATGGTAAAGGCTTTGCGATTGAAAACCCGCCTCCACGCCGGCTTCTTTATTCACTTTCTTCAAAAGTTCAGACGCCGCCTTAGCGTATTCGCCATTACCGCCATGCTTAATAGCGGCTTCGAGATTTTCAGCCGCATCTTCAAATTTTCCCTGCGTATAGCATATTTTACCTTTAAGATAATATGCCTCGGCGCTTTTAAATTTTACCGCCGCATCTTCGAGCACCGCTACGGCTTCATCAAAAAAGCCGCGCTTATAATAAACCATTCCAAGCCCTACGCGTATATTTACCTCGTCATTTTTTTCGAAATTCCCCATATTAAGGGTTTTATCAAGAACTTCACCCGCCTGTTCGTAACGCGAATGGTTAGATAAAAAAATTCCATAATTCATAAAAATATTATAAGGCGCATCAGGAACTTCAGTGCCTTTTATATACAGTTCTTCCGCGAGCCGCGGATCAGAGCTCGCTACTGAATTCGCATAACTATTGATAACATGCGCCAGATTATTTTTAAAAATTTCATTTTCCGGTTCGAGCGCCACGGCCTCTTCAAGCTTTTCGATTGCGGCGCTATAATTTTGCGTGGCAGCTAATTTCACTGCATCGGAATTCAACGAAGCGGCATTATTTAAATTTTGGCCATCATCTTTTGCGAAAACGCGCGCCGGAATAAAAATGTTTGCAGCCGAAAACATCGCAATAATAGTAATGCTAAAAATAATACATAACGCATACGAAAGCAAAGCCGGCATTAAATCTTTTTTTATATATGTCATAAACACCACCAATTTTAAGTACTCAAGCAACTTTCGTTAAATTTTATAATAAATACACGCGCGGTAAATAAAAATTAAAAACGGTATTCAGGATTTAATATCGATTAAATTGCCGCGGTTCGGATCTTTAACTCCATCTAACTGCTTATCAGACGAAGTTTTTTCTTTCTCGTTATCATTACGGCGTTTATCTCCGTCCTGTTTTCCCTTTTCACGCTTACGTTCATCGATCTTATTGAAAGAAGCGTTTTCAAACTCCTGAATTCTTTCTTTTTTTTCATCGTTTTCTTTTTGAATTGTAACTCCGAATCTTGCCTGACCTTCCTGCTGCAACCTGTCTTTTTCGGCATTTTTAACCTGATCGCCTTCCTTCATGACATTGACCTGCATATCTATCGGTCTTATCGTCATAACGCCACCTCCTGGATACGACGAAGTTTTAAATAGGAAGAATCCTGATATCTCCGTCAGATATTCCTATAGCGGAACATTTAATAGTATCTTTAATATCGTACTTAAAATGCTTGCGTACGGTAATAAAAACGCCGGGGAAAAATAAATTAAGCGCGACCACTTTGCCTTTTTGACTTCCGACGATCTCGGCGCATAAAGCGGATTTTTGTTCTTCGAGTTCCGTTGCGCGGGCCGTCAATGTTTCTTTAGTAACGATACTTTTTTGAAGAATCTGCTCCTGCGCCTCAGAAAATTTTTGAGGATTTTTAAATTTTAAATTATTAAGCGTATCGATAGAAATAATTATTTTTTGAATATAGCCTGCGGTTTGTGTAATTTCAGCGTCTATTCTTTGAATTTCCTGTTCTTTCAATATATCGACGCCAACGTCTATATTAGTTTTCGTACCGGCAGGCGCGCCTATAGTTTGCGCCTCCACATATTCCGAAGCAAAGACACGGCCGCCGACGATAGCCGCCTTTCTGCCTTTAACTACGACCTGTTTGCCCGAAGTTACATTAGAGTGCATTATATTATTTTCAACGATAATTTCATCTTCTGAATATATAACGCCGCCCTGAATAAAACGGGCGCCAATTTTACCGCCCGCTTTTATCGAACCATTCTCCTTGCCGATAAACCCTCCGGCAAGAATAATATTTCCTTTCGCTTCCAGAATAGCCGCATTAACGGTTTTTTTTATTTCGATATTTCCCTCGGATTTTACTATAAAACCATCTAAAACAGTTCCGTGCACTATTACAGAACCATTGAATTCTATATTACCGGTAGAATAATCAACGTCGCCTTTCACTTCAAAAAGCGGCACAACCGATGGGATTCCATTTTTAATAATGAGCTGTCCGCTGATAAGCGCCTTAAAAAAATAACCGTCAACCGTTATATCGACATTTTTACCCTTTGCCATTTTAGCCGATTTCAGCGCTTTTGCTTTAATGGGCTCGTTATATACGTTAAAACCGTCAATACCAGCAACAGGATCTATTTTTTCACCTATAATCTCACCGGCGTTAACGGTATTTATTTTTAATATTTTATGATAATCAACATTTCCCTTATCGTCAATTTCGATTTCGATTTTTTTCGATTCAGTTTCAAAATTCCATTTAATATAACCGTCTTCACCGGCCGTTGGCTGCTTACCCGCCGCGATCACCACAGCTTCGTCATATTTTTTAGATTTGACCATATCGTTTATAACTGCGTAATCAGGCGGAACTTTAATGCCGGAATTCGAAAGGGCCATTTGAATTTTTGCTACGGAAATATCTTCGCCGCCATTAAACGGCGGATCGCACGTTAAAGAAACGCTCATTTTTGATTTATCAACGACAAGTCTTAAATTACAGTCCCGGACAAGTTTAAATCCCGCGGGAATTGAAGACGGCGGGCATATTTTAACCGGCGTTCCATGAAAAGCATGTGAAGCGGCCTGCTTAACAGCTTCACTTTCAAACTGCTTCAATCCGGCTTTTCGAATTTCCTCGATTATCTTTTCAGCTTTTAAAATACGGCCGGCTCCCTGCGGGCCGGTTACCGTTATATAAAGCGAATCTTCTATTATGGAAAGACGATAATAAGCATCTACCGGTGGAATTCGCGCAGGTTCATCATCGGATTTTAGCGAGCCGCCTTCATCTGATTTTTCAGAACCGTCAGATTCAGTCTCTTCCTTTTCAACTTTCATCTCTTCGCCTTTTGATTTAAACTTTAATTCAACCTTATAAGGCTTTCCGAAAAAGCCGAGAAAAGAACTTGAACCTTCTTCTATAACCGAAACATCAACGTCGGCAATAGACAGTCCGAGCGCTTTCAATCCTTTATCTATCGCCTTCTGTTTAGTTTCGCCTTCAAAGATATTACGAATTTCACTCATAACAAACAACCATAACCCCGATCGCTTCTTTTTTTATTTTTTCAATTTTTTATTTTTCACCGCTCATCTTCGCGCCCTTTTTTACGGCGGATAATTTCGCGCGAAGTTTAAGTATGGCTTTAGTATGCAGCTGTGAAACACGCGAATCAGACACATTAAGAATAGCGCCGATTTCCTTCAACGTCATTTCTTCATAATAATAAAGCGTCAATACGAGTTTTTCCCTTTCGGCAAGAGCATTTATAGCTTTAACGAGCATTTGCTTTAATTCTTTTTGCTCTATCTGGTTTTGCGGATTATCGTTATCGCTTGCCGGAACGCTATCGCCAACGGTAACCCCGTCGTCTTCAGAATATAACAAATCGTCAAGAGAAAGAAGAAAAGAACCGCGAGTATCCTTATACCAATCATAAAGCTCTTCAAGCGATATCTTCATATAACCCGCTATTTCTTCATCAGTCGCCGCCCGGCCGAGAGTATTTTCAAGATGAACATACGCTTTTTCGAGCTGACGGGCTTTCTGACGCACCGAACGAGGGGTCCAGTCGAGCTTTCTTAATTCGTCAAGAATAGAACCACGAATTCGAGTTTGAGCGTATGTTTTAAATTGTATTTGACGCTGCGGTTCAAATTTTTCAATTGCGTCAATAAGACCGAATATACCATATCCATAAAGATCTTCGACCTCAACGTTAGGCGGAAGTCCCATCGCCACACGGTTGGCGATATACTTTACGTAAGGAGTATATTTCAGTATCAGTTGTTCCCTGATTTTAGGATCATGAGAATGCTTATATTTCTGCCAGAGCTCATAATCCTTATCTACTTCACACAAGCCTGGAACCCCCTTCGTTTTATAATATAACCATCAAAGACAGTCACTTATATAACAGTTTACATTAAATTTAAGAATTTGTCAATTACTATATAATTATTTTATTATTAAAATTATTCATGGCAAAATCAAGGCCGTTTATAATAAAAGTTTTCACCGCCATAGCACAATGCTCCAGAAGCGAATCCAATGAACTTTGCTGCTGACGGGTAAAATCCTGCAACACATAATCGGCAAGATCGCCGCCGCTTAAATCAGCCCCCACTCCAATCCGCAGACGAGCAATATTATTGGCGCCGAGATTATGAAAAATAGATTTCAACCCGTTATGTCCTCCATCGGAGCCGGCGGCACGAATACGCAATTTACCGAATTCGAGATTCACGTCATCGCATAAAATAATCATCTTATCACGTTCTATTTTAAAATAATTAACAATATCCCTGACGCATTCACCCGATAAATTCATATAAGTTTGTGGTTTTAAAGCAATAAATTCCATTCCATTTTTTTTAACGATAAGATATTCGCCTTTAAACTTATTTGAAAAAGCTCCGCCTCCCGAATCCGAGCAAAAACGGTCGATAGCCATAAAACCTATATTATGTCTGGTTTTTATATATTTTCGTCCTGGATTTCCAAGCCCGCATATTAAATGCAAAAAAATTCTCCTATTATAATTTATTTCACCTGTAAACGCAAACGGCGTGATAATTTTTTTTATTTATATCGCTGTACCGCTACCTTCCTCTTTTTTTAAAACGGATTTTATCGAGTTTCAGCTTGATTTCATCTTTAATGACCGGATTTGGAGCGCATTCAAAAGCCTCACGATAGGCAAGTTCCGCATCTTCTAAATTTTTTTGATAATAACATGAATCGCCGAGCGACATTAAAATTTCAGGTTCTTGCGGTTTAAAAACATTGGCAGCCCTGAAATATTCTTCGGCACGCACAAAATTATTACGTTTCATATAAATTCTTCCAAGTTGAAAATAAGCGTTATAATTAGAACGATCAGAAGCTATAATTTTTTTATATATTCCGGCGGCGCGGTTATATTTTTTAAGACCGCTCAGCGCGAAAGAATAAAGTTCCATAACGCGCGGCTCCGCCTGAATTTCATTGGCGATAAGAATATCGCCAGTTTTTTCTATAGCCTTATACATTTGATTTTCGTGCAGAATGGAAAACAATTTATAAAGCGTTTCATTATCTTCAGCTTCAAATTTAATAAACCCGGTTTCATCGGTAGAGTCCCCATAAGCGCCGGCAATATTAGATATAATAAGATTAGCGGCTTTGTTTTCCGATTCATTTTTCGCATTACGAATTGCCGATTCAGCTATCACACGCGCGCTTATCGGAGCGCCGCGGTTACTTAACATTTCCGCATATTCGAACCTGACCGGTATATCGTTCAAATTTTTATTTATATAATCCGTATAAAACTCACGGGATATAACGTTCAGGCCAAGTACGGCGAAAGCGCGCGCAAGTTCGAGAATAACGGCCGGATCGTATTTTATAGAATCAAGCCTTAATAAATAATATATATATTCGAACATATCTCTGCGGTTCTTAGCTCCACGCGCAAGATATAAATTAGCTTCGAAAGAAGCGGGATCTATTTTAACTATTTCTTTAAGCTTTAATTCAGCCCTGGCATAATCGCCTTCATTGAAATAAGCGATCGCCACGTTTAATAATATTTTTTCGTTATCATAACTTATAAGCCGGTCAGTCGGTAAAAATCCAAGCCGCCTTTTTATCATTTTCGAATAAGGGCCGTCAGGCGAAATTTTAAGAAGCGTATCCGACAGCGAAATAAATTTATCATAATTACCTGCCTTATTTGAAGATAAAGCATAATAATATATTAATTTTTCATTACGCGGCTCGATGCTCATAGCCTCTTCAAAATATTTAGCGGCCGAATCATAGTCTTTTATCTGAGTATAATAAACGGCGAGCGATATGTAGTTATCTATAAAATTACGGTCACAGACTATACCGTTAGTAAAAAAAACGACGGCCTCTTCATTTTTTTTCAGCCTTACCCATAAAACTCCTATATCGTGAAGAAGTCTTGCATCTGAAACAGTTTCGGGATTGATAGAATTCAAATACAGAATAGCCTCTTTATTTTTACCGGCATTATTTTTTATATAAGCCATTAAGTAATTAGCTTCATTATCCGAAGGATCTGATTCGAGAACGCGGCATATTGAATCGGCGGCGCGGCCGTAATCTTTTCTGGTAATATAATAGCAGGCATTATTTTTTAAAACATCCGGCCGTAAAACATTTTCAACTTCTAATACGGCCTCGCGTTTTTCTAAAACCGAAACATTTTTTTTTACAGTAGAAGACAGCCGGTCTTCAACCGCGATAGTATCTATATCATCGCGCTGATTTTCAGCCGCGGCCGATGAATTTATTATATCCACCTCTAACGATGAGCCGGAAAAAGACGCATCAGAGCCCGCCGCCGCGACGCCCGCCTTTGCGTTTAAAACATTACGCCAGTCATAAACCGCCGGCTCATTAGAAGCTGACAATTTTTCCCTGAGAAAATTCAAACGGCGGCGGGCGCCGAAATTATATGGATCAGCCATAGCAGCCATTTCTATATGATAAAAAGCCTTTTGAATATCGCCTTTTTTTTCGCATAAATCAGAAAAACTTATGTGGGCCTCTACATTTTTAAGATCTTTTTCTATGATCGAGCCGAGCGCATTTTCTATAACGGCGCTTTCAGAATCGTTAACGCCCTCCGGCCGGGCTATAAAACGTCTTAATTTTTCATGAGCCGTAGAAAGCTCCGCACCGGATACCGCCGATATTTCATTTAAAATTTTATGAAGTGGCTCTAAACCCGCCGTTTCACGAACGGCGAATTCGCCGATAGCAAGGCAGTCAGGCGCCGCCGCACGCGAAATGCAAATAAAAAATACGACGGCAAGCGATAAAAAACTCGATATCGATCGGCTGTATTTACGAATATTCATCAAACAAATTCTTTCAAATACAATAAAATATATATTTAATCCGGAAATTCATACACAAAACCCCGCGGACAAAAATCATTCAAAAAGACTCGACACGGGCACTTCATTATGTATTCTATAAATAACCTCTGAAATTAAAGGAGCGATAGAAAGCACCGTAAGATTGGCGAATTTTTTTTCTTCAGGTATTATAATGGAATCAGTAACTATAATTTCTTTTACCGGCGATTTACGCAGCCTTTCGTATGCGGGTCCTGAAAAAATAGGATGAGTGGCCGCCACATATATTTCTTTC
>CAYQWL010000004.1:9342-32336 GCA_964421195.1 uncultured bacterium
GCAAGCATAGCCGCTGATGCGGATATAGTCCCGGCGGTGTCTATTATATCGTCAACAAGTATCGCTTTTTTATTTTTTACATCGCCTATTAAATTCATACTTTCTGCCACATTGGGTTTCGGTCTTCTTTTATCGATAATCGCTATAGTCGTATCGAGACGTTTACCATAAGCACGCGCCCTGCCCACGCCGCCGGCGTCAGGTGAAACCACGACGAATTCATTTGAATCGTCGGCTTTAGTTCTTAAATAATCGCATATTATAGGAAGCGAAGTAAGATGATCAACGGGAATGTCAAAAAATCCCTGAATCGCCCAGGCATGAAGATCGAATGTCATTATACGGTCGGCTCCCGCGGTAGTAAGAAGATTAGCGACAAGCTTCGCGGTAATAGGTTCACGGCCGGAAGTCTTTTTTTCCTGACGGCTATAGCCATAATAAGGCACAACCGCGGTTACTTTAGCCGCCGATGCGCGTTTCAGCGCATCTATTATAATAAGAAGTTTCATCAACGATTCGTTTACAGGAGGCGCGACGGGCTGTATTACAAAAACATGAGAACCTCTAACGCTTTCACCGATTTTAACATGAGTTTCACCGTCTAAAAAATTCGAGACGACGATATCGCCTTTTTCAACGCCGAGATGACGGCATACTTCCGCAGCAAGCGGAGAATTAGCGGTCCCGTCAAAAACCCTCAGTTTTCTTTTACCGTCAGTCATTTTTCACTCCTTATCCATTTTTATTTATTTATTTTTTTAATTACCCTTTTTTTAGTATATCCTTCTTTTATCACTAACGGACTTCTCGCTATCGCAAGCGCTTCCGCCGGAACATTTTTAGTCACTACCGTACCGGCGGCGACAAGAGCGCCGGCGCCAATAATAACGGGCGCCACCAACGAAGAATTAGAACCTATGAAAACGCCGTCTTCAATAATCGTTTTATTTTTATTAACTCCGTCATAATTACAGGTAATCGTACCGGCGCCGATATTACAGCCGGAGCCTATTTCGCTATCCCCAAGATAAGTCAGATGATTCGCTTTAGAACCAGCGCCGATCGAAGATTTTTTTACTTCGACAAAATTACCAATGCTGACGTTATCTCCCAATTTAGTTCCCGGCCTCAGGTGCGCATACGGACCGATCGATACGCCGGGACTAATTTCAGAACTTTCAACTACGCTATTAATTATTTTCACATTCTGCATAACAATCGAATCATATATACAGGTAAAAGGCCCTATAACCGAACCGGAGCATATTTTTGAAACGCCGTGTATCGAAACGCCGGGATAAATAGTTACATCTTTTTCAATTATAACGCCGGCATCGATATATACGGTTTCCGGTGAAATCATCGTAACGCCGTTAAGCATGTGCCTTCGATTTATAGCCGAACGCATGAATGCTTCGGCGGCTGAAAGTTCAAGACGATTATTTATGCCGGAAACCAATACCGAATCAGCTTCAAAACATGCCGCGACATTAAGACCTTCTTTATTAAAAACAGCTATGGTATCGGTAAGATAATATTCACCCTGCGCATTTTTATTATCAAGTTTATCGAGCGCATCAAGAAGCCGGCGAATAGAAAAAATATATACGCCGGTATTAATTTCGTTAATTTTTTTTATTTCATCGCTCGCATCGCGTTCTTCAATTATAGCGGCCGCCATGCCGTTCGCATTACGCACAATACGGCCGTATCCGGAAGCATTTTCGATTTTAGTGCTCAAAACTGCCGCCGCAAAATCACCTTTAGAAAAACAATCGATAAGTTTTTTTAAAAGTTCGGAAGTTAAAAGCGGCGTATCGCCGCACAACACAATCACCGCACCGTCAACGCAAGACGACAGCGCTTCACGAGTCTGCATAACGGCATGCCCGGTTCCTTTTTGCTCGCTCTGAACGACAAATTCGAAACCGTTATAATCCGGATGATTTTTTTTTATGTTTTCAACGACGAGTTCCTTAGAATGCCCAACAACCGTAACAATTTTAACCGGTTCGACGCCGCGCGCCGCTCTAATCGCATGAGACACCATGGATTCACCAGCCACTTCGAAAAGCACCTTAGAATATTTAGATTTCATACGCGTACCGAGGCCGGCAGCCAGAACGACCGCACAAATATTCATATTAACACATCCCGATGACAAAATTAAAACAGGTAAATTTTATTCTGAACAAATCAAAAGCATTTAAAAAAAGAATGGGTAGATGTGGTTCCATCTACCCAATTCTTTATATTTATAAGGCTGGGGCGGGAGGATTCGAACCCACGGATGGCGGAACCAAAATCCGCTGCCTTACCGCTTGGCGACGCCCCAACTTATTCATGATTACATTGCTGCGGCCGTGGTTAACGGAGTTTCAATTAAATCTTTGACTTTATCGAACTCTAATAAAACAGCGCTCTGTATTTTTTCGCGAGTTTCAGTTATAATCGGATGAGCCGTATCTTTATAATCGCCGTTCGTAGTCTTGCGGGAAGGCATAGCTACGAAAAAGCCTTTTTTTCCTTCAATAACTTTTAAATCATGAACTACAAAAGCATTATCGATAGTGATCGACGCGAATGCTTTAAGTTTACCGTCACCGCTAACTTTTCTAACCCTTACTTCTGTAATATTCAAATCATTCACCATCCTTTAAGCTAAACATAATTTGTACGGCGTTTATTTATATGCGCCCGTTTTATGTAAGTAAGTTAATTTTATCACAATAAAAAATTAAAAGCAAGCTTTTTTTATTCTGAAAACGGCGCGCCGAAAACCATATTTTTATTCAAAACAACCAGCAAAACAATTATTTTCAAAGTTTAATCGCGCTTATTTTCAAAAGCAAATCAGTTATTTCGTTAAAACCTTCATTTATATTTGGCGGAATATCCTGAAGGCTCAATGCCGTTATACCGGCTATTATCCTGTCGAATAATTCCTGCATCCTGACTATAGACGAGCGCATGCGCCTGTTAGCGTCCTGAAGATAAACTATGCGCTCGTTAAGTTCTTCTATCCGCCCGGCTTTAACACGATTATCTATCGTTAGCGCAACGCTTTCACGAAGTTTAATTTCATCGATATCTTTTTTTACGATAACTTTATTTATTCTTGAAAGGCGGCCGTCGATAACCCTATTCATAACCGAATCGACTATCTTTTCATCCACGTCAAAACCAATATAATCTTCTATTATACCACGCGAAATCAATTCGGTGATTTTATAAGTCGAAAACGCGCCGCGTGAATATAAAACCGCCGGAACATTCAAACAACCAGCCAGTCCTGTCACTTTAGCGATATCCTCCTCGCCGTTTACCGCTATTACATACAAAACAGGCCGGCGCTTCAAACATTCCTCTTCGGCATTGCCGTATTCTATTTCATCGATTTCTAATTCACAATTCAGACAAAATTTTTCAAAAATTAGAACGGTATTTTTATCCGGATTGCCGGTTCCCGCTTCTATTATTATAAGTTTATTTTCCACCGTTCCGCCTGCCGGCCGCAGTTCTTCATGTTCTTCAATAAAACCGCCGCTTTTCAGAGTTTCAGAAACACCGCTCAATAATGATTCCACGTTTATACGCATTCCCTGGTAATCAGCTAAAGCGGTCTGATATTTATCTTTTAGAATTTCAAACTCGTTTTTAAATTCTTCGAGCTCGGCCGCCTTTTTTTCCGCGGCTTCGATATAAGCCGCGGAATTAGCGTCTGAACTAATTTTCAAGCCCTGAAGTTCTTCTTCTTTTTCTAAAAGGGCCGAATTCATACGCGATTCATAATCCGCCTCGGCCGCTTTTAATTTTTCTTCAAAATCCAGGGTAAGCTTCGATATTTCTTCTTGCTTATCAGCGGCTATTTTTTCCAATTCTTTAACGGAGGCTTTTAATTTTTCAAGTTCAGCCGTCAATGATTCGCGTTCTTCTTTGAGCATTTTATTTTCACGCGACATAAAACCGCTTTCTTCCTTATAACTGCTGAAAGCATTATAAATTCCCTGCAGCTCAGATTCTTTTTCTTTCAATCCACTCAGAGCCGATTCTTTTTCGCCGCATACTTCGCTATATTTCACTCTAAGATCGTTTAATTCACGTTCATTTTTTTTAGATTCAACTTCGAATTTATCAACGAGCTTTATCGCTTTATCGCGTTCGGCCATAAGGGATTTAAATTTTTCCTTAATTTCATCTATTTCGGTAATCTGTCGTTTATCGACAGCCCCGTCGGAATCAATTTCATCATTTGATAGCTGGTCCTCCTGATTAGACTCCATTCGAACTTCAAAGCCTTCGCCTTCGTCTTTAGACATTCTTTCAAGTTCGATTTCTAAAAACGTCTTTATTTCAGCATCGACTTTTAATTTTTCAATATCTTCCCGGCTCAAATTCAATCCGGCCGTTAAGGAACATTGATCGCTCAAATCATCTATCTTAGACTCCAATGACGATATAACCGCGTGATACTCGGAGCACTGATTTTCTTTATAACTTATTTCAAGCTTCAAAGCTTCAAGTTCGTCATTAAGCTCGTCATTCGCGGTTTTAAACGCTAAAACTTCGTTTTGCGCGGCAGCCAATAAAGAATTAAGCTTTTCAAGTTCGATTTCTTTATAAAAAATATCCGACTGCAATTTTTTAATTTCATCTTCGGCCGCCGGCGCATAAGAAACCGCATACATCCCCGGCTGAAACGAATGCTTTTGAGGAAGTGGAGACGCGCCCGCGCCGCCCTCTTCGAGCTGCTTTATTCGAGCATCACGCTCGGCTATAGCATGTTTTAAATCGCGCACGTTGAGCAAATGGCGCCTGCGCCGATCATGCTCATGATAAATATCTTTAGAAAGCTTTTCAATCACGATTTCACTTAACTTTAATTTTTCCTCCGACCGTTCTAAAGCTTCGATTTTATCACGATTCTCAGCAAGCACGGATTCTATAAGTTTTTGCGATTCTATAAGCTCGTTATCTTTAATTTTAAGACGCTCTTCAAGAAGAACGATTCTTCTAACCGCTTCTTCATAATTCGCGACAGTTCCGGCCCCGTCGATTCGTTGCATATCCGCAAGAACCGCCTGAAGCCCGCCGTTAATTTCAGCTTCGGCCGGCGGAATATTTTCGGTTAAAAAATCGCCGGCTGATTCGATCGATTCTAAAGATTCGACGTCTTTCAGTGAATCAGGCAAAAACGCCGGTTCAACGGTCAATTGCGATTCAACTGAAAATTCGCCGGCTAATTCATTTTCTTTTTTCTTATTTTCGTTATTACCGTCTTCAATCTCTATATTCATAACAAGTAGTTATTTTATAAAAATATGGCGGCTTTGTCAATAAATATTATTATACAGCGCTTTATTTTTAAAAATTTATTTTAACGCCGCCATCAGTTCCGTTAATAATACTTAAAAAAAGAGTTTTGGGAATATAACGCAAATAACGATATGAAAATATTCCAAATTCATTAGATATCGAGCTTGCGTAATGTATTCCCCACTCGCGATATCGTCCGAGACGCTGCCCATCATTAGTTTCTTTTAAACAATAACAGATCGCCTCCACGATAGAAGCATTATTCCAGGGATAATCACTTTCGTTAAGTTCGGCCGTCATCAATTCGACACAGCGATTAAAATTATCGAGTAAAAAATGAGCGTAAGCATTATCAGGAAAATTTTTTATTATTTTTTTCAATACAGCTTCCGCTTTTTTTGCGCATCCCATTTTTTTATAAGTTATGCCAAGTTCTAAAAGAAGAGTTTTAATCATCGCATCATTCGTATAAAAAGTCATAAATGCCGTCAACCATTTAATAAAAGCGGTCCCGCAAAATTTCATTGTCCATTTATAACCGATAGCGGTTAAAATACCTTTATGGATAAAAATAACTGCCTCTTCAAATTTATCAAGTTCTCTGCAGGCACGTGCAATTTCAAGATAAGTCCCGGCTTTGCTTATTTTAAAATTTTGCAGACGGTCGAGCATTTTTAATACACGCACCCGATCCATTCTTGAAATATTTAACTTTAAATAATATTGAATAAAATTTTCGCTAAAATCTCCGAGAATAAAAATATCATCATAAAAAGAAACCAATTCACCGATAGAGTTATTCGACAGATAATAATTGTTACATAAACTGAGCGCGGGTTCAAAAGACGAATTTATTTTATAAGAGATCATTATAAGTTCCGCCGCTTCTTTTCGCCGGCCTTCTATCATGGTACAGATACCGGCATAATAATAAAAAAGATGATTATCGGTAGCCGAATCGATGCCGCTTTTAAAATATTCGAGCGCGATCTCATAATTTTTCAAATCATACTCAGCTATGGCGAGGCCGAGAAGAGCTTCAAGAGACGACGGCCTGAATGACAGAAGGGCCGTAAATATTTTTTTTGCCTCATCAGGCCTGTAAATCGAAAGAAGATAATTCGCTAATTTCAGTGAACATCTTTCATAAGCGCCAGGAGAAGTTTGTTTATCTATAGAAATAAAATATTTATAAAAATATTTTACCGCGGCGTCGCTGTCTGAAAAGTTACAATAGGCATCGAAAGTTCTATCGTAGAGTATTTCACTTTTAAAAATGGCCGCTATTAAATTCATCAACGGTATCATAATATAACGTGCGATATATTTTTTTAAAATGTACAAAAGCCATAATACGCCGAGAATTCCTATAAATAAAGGTGAATTAAAAAAAGAAGCGAGAAACGTTCTTCTATAAGCATAATAAGCCTCAAAATTTCCGTTTTTATAATGAAAATTCATAAGCCAGCGAGCCACCTCCCGCCTCGTTTCAGCATAATTAAGAAAACCTATCACGCTTTCAAACTCACGCGCGGCTTTTTTTTCATCGCCTCCGGTTATATATTTTTTACCCGCCAGATAGCGTGTATAATAAAAATCGGAGCCATAAGCGCCACATTTAGATAATTGATCGCCCGCGGCATTATAATTTTTCAATTTTTCAAGAGTATCCGCATAAACAATATGATAATGAGGGGTAAGATATGGATTTATAAAAGAAGCGAGTTCAAAAGCCTCGTACGACAGAGAATAACGAAAATTTAAATTATAAAACTCGCCTATTATCATAAGCGCGAGATAATTATACGGATCGCTCCTGCAGGCAATCACAAACTCTTCTTTAACCAGGCGGCCGAATTTTCTTTGCGTAAGCAGCATATTAAACACCGTTTCGACTATAAAATATTCAGCAGCCAGAATCCGGCAGGCGCTTATATGCGAATAAGAATGTTTATAACGGCCGGCTTTAAAATCGACTAAAGACATATAAAAATGAAGCGCGGCGCCCGAAAGTTTTTCTTCCGCGATTTTTTGCACTTCATTTCCAGCGCGGGCGTCGTTTAAACCGCAAATATAATTTCCCGACGCAAATCTTTCAAGTTCCGCGAATTTTTCATACTGGCTTAAAAACCATATTTGCTCGGCTAAAATAAAGGTTTCGGCGTCCTGATATAAAATTCCGGTAGCCGAATTAATAAGCTTAAAAATATAATTTATATCAAGAACCCATCGAACGCCTGTTTTTTTAAAATAAAAAGCCGGAAGGTATTTATTCCCGGCGGCGCCTGAACCGCCCGGAGCGGATTTCAAAAATGCCCGCGCGTAATATGAATCAAAAACAGACACGGATTTATATGGATATGCAGCCGCCCTGTTATCGATAATTCTTATTTTAAAACCTCCGGGCGCCGAAATATTTTTTAAATAATCAAAAAAAACGGCAGGTGAAACTGAAGTTGACGAATCATCCGGACTGCCGGCATTAGAAAGATTTGAAAGCCGCGATATTTTTTCGATTTTATCTGACCGGCCCTCCGTATCTGAAATACGGATAAGTTCGTCGATAACTGCGTTAACAGCTTTGATATCGACGCTATGGATGGTTTCATACGCCGCGGCGGCTTCATAAAAACCATCATGTTTTAATTCTGAAAAAGTCCGGTGAACGCCGTTATCAATAGCGTCCGCGGAAAAACTGAAGGCCGGAACCGTCATAAAAAAAGAAAAAAATATTATTATTGAATAAGCCAATCGATTGAACCATATTCTCATAATTCACTTAACCGGCCTCCTCCAATCAAACCCGGCCGCAAAGAAATTTTTCGATTTTATCGACTATATAAAACGCGCTTTTCCCGCTTCCAAAATATTTTTTTGAAAAATCAAGCCTGTCGCCTTTTCGAAGTATGGCTTCCGCGAGAACATCGGCACTAAATTTTTTTAGCACGATATTACAACCGCCCGGAACCGTCTCAGGCCAGGGAGTAACAGGATATATTGTAACACATGGTTTTTTATGAAAATAAGCCTCTTTCGCGACTCCTCCTGAATCCGTAACCACTTTAGAGCAATAGAACTGTAACGCGCCTAATTCTAAATACCCCTGCGCTTCAATTATTTCCACGGCGCCGCAACGGGCAAATTTCGAATATGAAGCGCAATTAGCAAGCATTTCACGGCTGCGCGGATGCGCGGCGAATATAATTTTTTCGCCGCATAGCATAAGGCCTTTCAATATTTCTTCAAAACGCGCCTTATCATCTACGTTAAGCGGCCGGTGTAACGTTAATAATACAAAACCGCCCGGAGAAAAATTTTTGAATTTTTCTATTTTAGCGACAATATCCGGTGAAACGAAACGTTTTTTCATCATGATAAAAGTATCATACATCGTATCGCCTGAAAAATAAGAGCGGCCGAAAACGGACTCGTCTTTCAAATTACGAAGACAAAGAGCGCTCGGCGCGAACAAAAGATGTGAAATATGATCGGTCAT
Source organism: uncultured bacterium (assembly GCA_964421195.1). Lineage (GTDB taxonomy): Bacteria > Muiribacteriota > UBA9980 > UBA9980 > UBA9980 > UBA9980. The sequence continues at coordinate 18,155 of CAYQWL010000004.1, forward strand.
TATGCGGTTCGCTTCTTCGGGGCTTTCACACTTATCGCGCATACGCGGCCCCGCTTCGATATGAGCTATCGGTATATGCAGTTTTACCGCGGCCAGAGCAGCGGCCAGCGTAGTGTTGGTATCGCCAAAAACAATTATCAGCTCAGGCTTTTCCTTCAAAAGTATCTTCTCGGTTTCAAGCAATATCCTGGCGGTCTGTGCGGCATGGCTCTTTTCACTAACGCCAAGATTATAATCTGGCGATTTTATACCGAGCTCGCTAAAAAATATATCGCTCATATTATAATCATAGTGCTGCCCGCTATGTATTAAAATTTCTTTAAATTTTTTACGTATCTGCGTCGATAGCGGCGCAAGTTTAATGAATTGAGGACGATTTCCCGCCACGGTAACTATTTTTACCATAATCTTATAATTTCCCCGTTTCTATTTCCGTTCCGATTTTTATTTCCGCTATTATTGTCATTAAATAAATAATTATACGCTCATAAACACTTGTTTTAAAGCGTCATTCATTTCTTCTATTTGATAAGGTTTAGCAAGAACGCCTTTAAAACCATATTTCACGTAATTAGCCATCACGGGGTCGTTCGAATAACCGCTCGACACTATAGCTCTTACTCCCGGATCTATTTTTAAAAGCCGCTCCATAGTTTCTTTACCGCCCATCCCTCCCTGAACGACCAGATCAGCTATCACCACGTCAAAGCGGCCGCCCGCTTCGATAGAACCGGTATAAAGCTGAAGCGCTTCTTCGCCGTTACGCGCCGTTTTTACTTTATAACCCATATCAGTCAGCATTTCCGAGACTGGCAGAAGAATAGTTTCGTCATCATCCATTAAAAGCACCGATTTACCGGCAAAATCAGTGCTTACACCCACGGGTTTTTTCGATATTTCAATTTTTCCATCATGAGAAGGAAAATATAAATTAAATATCGTTCCTTCATTAATCTTAGAATCTACAGTTATATAACCTTTATGATTTTTCACGATAGAATAAGAAGTAGCGAGGCCGAGGCCGGTGCCTTCAGGCTTCGTAGTAAAATAAGGATCGAATATTTTCTGCATATTTTCTTCGGGAATTCCGCCGCCATTATCTTTAATAGTTATTTTAACATATTTACCGGCCGGGGCGGAAAGTTTATTATTCGCCGTCAAAGAAACGTTCACGGCGCTTACTTCGAGCGTGCCGCCGCCTGCCATAGCCTGCTTGGCATTAATCGCAAAATTAGTTATTACCTGAGTTATCTGTCCCTCATCCGCTTCTATTAAATACAAATCATCTTCGAAAAAATATTTGCCGGAAATATTAGAACCGGTTATCGAAAACTGCACCGAATCTTTAATAATATCTTTAAGGGAAAGAATTTTTTTTATGGGCATGCCGCCCTTTGAAAAAGTTATAAGCTGCTCGGTAAGATTTTTAGCTTTATACGCCACTTTTTCAGCCCTCAATATCACTTCCATAACTTTTTCAGAATTATCGAGCCTTTTTTTAGCGAGATTAAGATTTCCGGCTATCCCCATAAGAATATTATTAAAATCATGCGCGATTCCGCCGGCCAGTATTCCGAGCGCTTCGAGTTTCGAAGATCTGAGCATTTCGCGTTCCATCTGTTTTCTTAAAGTGATATCACGCGATACGATTACCGCGCGCAGTTGATTTGCCGCCGTTTGATAAATTTTTCCGGTGCTTTCAAACATTACAAAAGAACCGTTTTTATGTCGAAACCGGTATGATATCTCTTCGCCTTTATAGTTTCTAAAACCACGTTTAAAAATTTGCTTAACTTTTTCGATATCATCTTTATGAACATATTCATAATAATAACGGCCGACTAATTCAAAAATATTATATCCGAGCATCTCTTTAATATTAGGACTCAAATATAAAAATCGTGATTCTATATCGACTTCGGTTATAAGGTCGTAGGTATTTTCAGCAAGCGCGCGATATCGTTCTTCCCGTTCGTGAAGCGTTTGCTGTATTTTCTGGCGCTCATTAATTTCAAGCTGTAATTTTTCGTTAGAACGGCGTAATTCCTGTGTTCTTTCGTTCACCATGCTTTCAAGAATTTCTTTATCGCGCTGTTCTTTCTGACGCAAAGTTTCTTCGATCTTTTTCTGCTCCGTTATATCGATAAGTATGCCGCGGATACCGACGGGAATTTCGTTATGAAAAACAAGATTGGAATGAATTATAACTGGAAATTTAGAGTTATCTTTACGCACGGCCTGATATTCGAAACCCGTTTCATAATTTGATCGTTTCTCGATTACCGCTTTTTTTATTACATCGCGCGCCGCTTCTCGCGATTCGGGAACCACCATATCAAAAATATTAAGCCCTCGTTCAATATCTTCAGACGTATATTTAAAATAATCATAAGCTATTTTATTTACAAACTTGACACGGCCTTCGATATCCGCTTCAAAAACTATTTGCGGCAAAGAATCCGCAAGATCGCGATATTTTTTTTCACTGGCCATTATAGATTCTACGGCCTTTTTTCTTTCCGTTATATTACGCACGAATGTTACGCACTGGTTCTCAACAAGCGGAAGCATTCGCGCTTCGTAATACTGTATTCCGTCTTTTAATTCAAGCTGGTATTCTATAGTTTCGAGCTGCGAATTTTTTTTTAACCTGTCATAAGCCAGTAAGAATACTTCAATTACATCCGGCGGCATAATAGAAGTAAACTTTCTGCCCATAAACATTTCAGGCGGTATCAAAAGATCGTTATCACGGCCGGCTTTATAATCGAGTATAACGCCGTCATAATCAGTTTTAAAATAAAGATCGGGAAGCGCGGTGAAAATAGTCTGTAATTCGCATGTTATAAGCGACAGCTTTTCTTCGGCGATCCTGCGCTCGTTAATTTCCGCTTCGAGTTTTTTTATGGCCTGATAACGCGCTTCGCTTACTTCCGCTTCTTTCTGCCGTGCTTTTTCAAGTTCCATCATCAACCCGTGCCGCTCGGCGGCATAACTTATGCTTTTAACCAGAAGCTTGCCGTCGAACTGGCCCTTAATAAGATAATCCTGCGCGCCAGATTGCACGGCGCGAACGCCGAAACCTTCGTCACAAATTCCGGTAAGTATAACTATAGGTATTTCAGGAACCGCGGTTCGAACTGAAAAAAGAGTGTCCATTCCTTCGCTGTCGGGCAGGGTAAGGTCCAGAAGAATAACGCCAAAAGAGCGTTCAGATAACAATTTAAGCGAAGCCGCAAGATCGGCGGCCCCGGTTATGTTAAACTCAAAGCCGCTTTCGGCCGCGAAAGCATTAAGATATGTTTTCAAAAGCAAAACATCGCCGGGATTATCTTCGATCAATAAAATATCGACGGCTTTTTCAATCATTATAATTCACCCGACAAATATCATAATCATTAAACACCATAATATAATTTTAACATATATCTTTGAATAAATAAAGCTTAATTTTTCTTAATTTTATTTTTCACGTCCATTTATTTATATAACTCATTGACTTTTTCACTGGAAATTAATATACTATAATCATAACTTCCGTTCGCGTTCACGAAATATTAAACCGGGCGCCGGATGCCGCCGGTTATCTCCGCCCGGTTTAACAAACTCATAATAACGAGGCTATTTATAATGATAAACGAAATAAAATCAGGAAATCACGGCGAAACAAATTTCGAAATTTTAGAATCATTCGCTCACACACTGGGAATCGCGATATTTAAAACATGCGCCGTTAAAGATATATACGAATCTTTCCACCCCGCGCTTAAAGAAAATCCGTTCATCGAACGAATGAAAACAGCCATATCTATGGCCTTTCCACTTTCGCGCGCGGTGCTTGAAAGTATTTTCGACCGTCCGACGCCTCTTTACGCGATGCATTACAACCGCGCAAATTCGCTGCTCGATGACGCGGCGCTTAAAATAGCCGCGATTATTCAGAACAGCGGCTTCGAGGCCATGCCGATACCGGCCTCTCAAATTATAGACAAAAGCTCTCAACGCGGTTATTTAAATCATAAAATAACGGCTCACGCAGCCGGCGTCGGTTTTATAGGAAGAAACAACCTTCTTGTGACGCCCCGCTATGGATCACGCGTCAGGCTCGTCACGGTTCTTACCGATGCGCCTTTAAAACTTTGCGCTCCCATAGAAAACGCATGCGGCGAATGCCGGGCCTGCGTTTCGGCATGTCCGGCCGGCGCGATAGGCGAAACCGCCGAAAATTTTCAACTCGCCCGCTGCGTCGAAAAAATATCCGAATTCCAGAAACTAATGTTCGTAGGTAAAGGAATTTGCGGCATTTGTGTAAAAGCCTGCCGGGGAAATGATCATATTAAACAAAATCAAATTTAAGGTGAAGCATGGGAAGTCCTAAAACACACATACCCGTAAAATTATTTTACGCCGTTTTATTATCTAAAACACAGAACCCTGAAGATGTAGAATTTTTTTTAAGCGAACGGCACGGTGAAATAGATTTAAAAAGCGAAGCATTCAATTTTAATTACACCGGTTATTACGAAAAAGAAATGGGTATGGATATAAAAAGAATATTTTATTCATTCAAAAAATTGATACCAGCCCAGGAACTGTCGAACATTAAAATACTGAGCAATGCCGCGGAACTTAAATTTTTAAGCGCTTCAGGCGGGCGGACTTTAAATTTCGATCCGGGCTATTTAACTAACGCTAAAGTAATACTCGCCTCAGCCAAAGACAATATACAGCGAATATATATCGGCAACGGAATATACGAAGAAATTACGCTTTATTATAAAAATAACACATTCAACGCTTTCGAATGGACTTTTCCCGATTATAAACAAAGCTACATACCTTTTTTCAATCAGCTGCGAAAACGTTACTCGTCACAGCTTAAAGCGCTTAAAAACGCCGCGGCGGAAAGGAATTAATACTTTGAAATGCGACGCGCGCATGGCGGATATTTTTATTTTGATTTTATTAAATATAATATGGGGCGGCACATACGTCGCATCTAAAATAGCCATGAACGATTTCAAACCGGTCACGCTGGCATTTGTCCGTTTCGCGGCGTCTTCATTTATAATGCTTCCATTTTTATTTATTTTTTACCGCAAAATTCGCCTGAAAAAAAAAGATTTATTTTTATGCTCTCTTTTAGGGCTGATAGGTATCTGCCTCGCTTATATATTCCAGAACACTGGCGTAAAAATGACTAAAACCATGAACGCCGCCATAGAAATTTCTTCCGAGCCAATTTTAATGATCTTATTAGCGGCCGCTTTTTTAAAAGAAAAAATAACCGGTCGAATAATAACCGGCGTAACTTTATCTTTCGCAGGAGTAATTGCGCTTATAGTTCCCGCCTCTAACTGCCGGACGGCATCTGGCGTCGAAACATTTTCTATAGCCGGCGATATGCTCGTACTTTTATCGGCCTTATGCTGCGCGCTTTATACTATAATCGGCAATACCGCGATAAAACGTCTTCCAAGTTTCGTCGTAACGACATACGCCGTAATAACGGGAACGATTTTTTTATTTCCATTCGTTATTTTTTATGAAAACGGATTGCATGATATTTTTCAGGCTTCCTTTAAATCGTGGCTTTGCGTTTTATACTTATCCGCGGCGGCGACGTGCTTCGCCTATTTTATGTGGTACCTTTTATTAGAAAGGCTCGAAGCTTCTTTTATGGGTAATTTTTTAAATTTGCAACCATTAGCGGGCATCGCTTTCGGAAATATTATTCTAAACGAACCTGTTTCCAGCGGCACTTTCACCGGAACAGCACTTATCATAAGCGGAATTTATCTTACAGGTCTTAATACAAATAAAACTGAAGAAAAGGCGGTAATAGAACCTGCATGAAACTAACCGGCATAAAATATAAAATTACAATCATAACCTTTATAGCAGCGGCGGCGATCGCCGCATTCGTTCCCGCGTCGGGCGCCGAAGATCCGGCTAAAATAGAAGGCAGACGCGGCCGGCTCGATATAGATTTTAAATCTAAAATAAATTTTGTAGCCGAAGGCCGAAAATATTTGAAAAAAAACGAGCTGAAAGAAGCTCTTTATAACGCTTCTTACGCCGTATATTATGGTTTCGACGCTTACGACTCATATCTTTTAATGGCCGACATTTACCGCGCTTCAAACGATCAGGCAAAAGAAGCCGCGGCGCTTGAATACGCCATAGCAGGCGCTCCGAATGAACGCTTAAAAAGCGAGACGCAAAAACGGCTTCTCGCCGTTAAAGACGGATTAAAAAACCGCAGTATAAGCCGGAGCGCCGCTGCGGTCGTAAAAAACCCGAGCGTCTCAAAAGTACTCAGATTAGGGCATACATTCGGTCATTTTAATGAAGATGAAAGAGCGGCAGTCCAATACGAATACGCCGATAATATGGCCGCCGGCTTAAAAAGCGCAAAGTACGCCAGAATAAAACTTTATTTAAAAAACGGCCGGCAAAAGCAGGCAACGGACGAAATAAAAAAATACTTTAATTTAAGCCCGGACGATACTTCGATGGTTTATTTATTAGCCTATAACGGTTTCAACCTTTCGCTGATAAAAGAATGCGGCTATAACGGAGAAGGCGGACTCGACGCGCGCCGGTTCAACCGCACGTATGCTGATTATCATTACGAAATCGGGTACGGCCATTATTTAAAGGAAAAATACGATCAGGCCGCTGTCAGTCTTCTTTATTCGCTTTCATATTTCAAAACCAACCCGCGAGCGCATATAACGCTCGGTGAAATATATTATAAAAAAGGAATGTTTAAAGAAGCCGGATTTCATTACAATATAACTTCAGAATTGACTCCAGGCGATTACGAAATAAATCTTAAAACGGCGAAATCATTCGTTATGTCCAGACAATATGAACGGGCTCGCACTATTTTAAGAAAGTTATTAAAAATAAATCCCGAATCCGACGAATATGCTCTATGGCTAACCAGAACCGGCCTCACCCGGCAGAGCATCGAACGCATGGGATATATCGATACCGGATCTCCATTTTATAAAAAGAAAAAACCTGTAAAAAAAGCTCCGGGCGCCATACCTGTGCCCGGAGGACCCGAAAATTTATTACGTCAACCGCCGTCAGGGCCAAATTCGCCGTTTTATCACGACGACTTACAACCTATTCAAATACAACTTTAGTCCATTAAATTTAAATTTCATACAAAGCCGTCATTCTTGAAAAGCTTTTACATCGAGCTTTGACATGGGATTAAGGTTCCAGAACGGTTCCCGGTCTTTCGATGTAATAAAACGCGGTCCGACTACGAGATCGAACTTAATTTCATGTTTCACTTTTACGTCATTGCCATAGACGCCTTTAAGTCCGACAAAAACGAAAAGCCGCCCTTTAAATCCCTCGCGATCGGTATCGGTATAAAAAGTATTGAAATATAAATAACTGCCATTCGTACCATTCGGAAGCGAACTGAGGGAATCGATAACTTTTTCATTTTCTACCGAGTCGTTTTTCTGTTCCCAGGCGCCAGACCAATTAGCGCGTTTAACGCGCCCGTTGCCGCGGTCGAAAATATATACCACTTTTTCAACGATAGGCTTTCCGTCCTGACCGAATCCATGAAATCTGGCGAATCTGATGCGAGCGCCGCCGACCTGTTTTCCGTTTATATCGACGGGGTCCTGAATAATAAATTTATCTCCGATCAAGCCATCGGGAAATACCGCCGCGCGAAGATCATTTTTTATTCGTTCGACTATCACACGCACCGCTCTTTGAACGGAAATTTCATCCTGAGTATAAACCTGCGTACGGGTTATCATTCTAAACAACTGCCATACGGATATTAAAAGCATTATAGAAAGCATCATAACGACCATTACTTCTATAAGCGTAAACGCGCCGATACGAATTTTTCGCGAAAAGCGAACCGGCGGTAAAAAAACGTTATAATTCAAAAATTTTTCCTTCATAAATACCCGCTTCACATTTAATTTTATAATAAGCCGTGGAACCTAACGCTTTAAAATCGTATTATTGCGATATTAACGGGGCGTTTTCATTCGCCACAAGAGCGAACAACTTTTTCGGCCCCTTCTGTGCCCCTGTACGTTCCGTCCAATAAACCGAAACCATTATCTGCACGTATGCATAATCGTCGCCGCGGGAAGTTTTTATAGATTTCCTCGGAGTGATTTCGACGCTTCTGATAAAACGGCCCGCGGTATTCGAAAATTTATTATCGAAGGTCATGGCTAGAAACGCCTGAACATCGTTTTCATCCATTTTAGGTTTTAATCCCGTTTTAGGGTCCATACGCGCAAGAACATCGAAAGGTTTATTTTTAAGAAGCTCAATAAGTTCCGAAGCGACATTCGCCGCGATAGTAAGATCGCCGGTTTTCATGGTACTGTTAGCCGACCACTGAAAAATTTGATATATCGGCCACATCAAAAGAGTAAACAGCATCATCGCTATCAACAATTCGATAAAAGTAACGCCGGTCAAACGAAAATGACGAGCCTGAAACACGGCAGCCGGTAAATTTTTCGTTCCGTCATTAAAAACACCATTTCGAAACGTCATATTTTTCACTTTACCTTTCTTCAATCGGAACAGTCCATGCTTTTGAAAGCGTTTCACTCAGTTCGCCGGACAGATTATCCTGTTTAATATATTCTTCGATCAATTTTTTTTTATCGCCGCTGCGTTCATAAGCCTTTATTTTAAGAGAACTTATACTCTGCTTAAAATAAAGGTTATTTTTCGCGTCTTCGCGTCTTTCAAGCCCTTCGATTAAACTCAAAGCTTCTGATTCTCTTCCGTCAATCAATAATCCCGACGCTTTTTTCATATCCTCATTTTCACGAACGCTCAACCGGTCGATAGAAACCTTACAGGCTAAAGCGCGGCGCTGTATATAAACATTGCCGCCGTAAGAGGCCGCATTATTATAATATTTAAGCGCCTGTTCGTACTTTCCTTCGGCAAACAGCCTTTCGGCTTCAATAAAATTTTCGTTTTTCAATGCGCGGCGCCCGTCATGCTGAAGTTTCTCGATTATCCGGCTTCTTTCATGCCTTTTCATTAAATCTATTCCGGAACCGTAATATTTTAAGCCGTCAGATTTATCGGCCATATTACTTTTTACTCGAAATCCTTCTCTTGCCGCATCCGCTTCATAAGTTCGCGAAGCGGTATGGCTTATTTTTTTAAAATCGGAATCGCCGCCGCAGGAACATGAACAACCGCAAACAAACGGCATAAGCGCCAGAAGAGCAAACACAAAAACGGCGGCCCTTTCACGACGGGATAAAACAGAACGCAGCAAGCGGATATAATTATTCAATTCGCCGATTTTTTTTTCATTATTCATAAAAACACGCACCATAAAAAGCCCGGACGGTTAGATAGCCCGGACGGCAATAAATCTTTTTTCATCATTCATAAAAAACATATCAAATAAACATTTACACTTAAACCACTTTAAATTTCAACGAACGGGACGCATAAAATTTATCACTTTTAATTCTGCGCGGGCGCATCTGCATCTTCTTTTCCTTTAACGATCTCTATTTTATAAAAGGTATAGCACTGACTTAAATTGACCACATAATTTCCATCATGATCTCCCGTTCCGGTACGGTCTGGAAATATTTTTTCATCGTAAGCAACGGTTCCGCCGCCGACGAGTTTTTTTGTAGCCGCGTCTTTATCTTCAAGCAATTCAAGATTCAAATAATTAACGGTTAAATTACCTCTTATAAAAAAACTATCAAAATTATTCTGTCTGTCATTTTTATTCGAATCAGGCCCGTGAAATGGAAAAATAGCCGCCGCGGTCGAAGCCGTAACTTTCGGATTATCCTTATAACGAAGAGTTCCTATTCCAGCGCATATAGAAGCCTGTATATAGGTATCGGTAACCCAGATATCGCCGTTTTGCGAAGAAAATATAGTTTCTCTAATTTCGGGAGGCAATTTCGATATTTTTTCATAAAGCGGGTTGGGAGCGCTTATAACCGAAAGCTGCGAAAGATCGTCATCGCTTTTTTCGTCTTTCATAACACCATTAAGTAAAATATCAGTGCCGAATATTGAAGCTATAACACCTTTACCGTTAATATAAAGCGGCCCGCCGTTGGGCGCATCCGGCGGCAAACGCAACTGCTGAAAACGCTCTTCGAATGCCTTCATCCCTTCTACATACCAGATGCCGTCAAGGTATATGTGCCATTGCTTATCTTCTGATTCTTCAGGCGGAATCAACTTTTTCATATAATAAAGATTATAAATAAAATCTTTAGCGTTAGCGAAGCTATAACATGCCATTTCGGGCGCTAAATCGAGAGGAAATTTAGCCGCGAGTTCGTTGACTGAAACGTTATTATTGTTATAAGGTACGCTATCGATTATAGTAGCGACTTCAGGCCCTTCCGAAACATCGTAAGAACCAAATTTAGGCCGCGACATAACATGCTTATAAGCTATATTTTTAGCATCGGTTTCTATAATCTGATCGGTAGATATATCTTTACGCGTAACGGCCTCTAATAATTCCGGCGGAGTATCTATAGACTTACCCTGGCCTTTTTTATTTTTACCAAAATGAGGTATAAATTTAAACTTTTTACGCTGCGCGTCGGTGAGTCCTACCATTCCTTTCAAAGATTCCCAGAAACTACGATCGGTATTTTCCTCGGCTAATTTTTGAGGCACGACGCTTTTCTGAGCATTAAAATCTTTATCTTCGAAATTGACCCACGGCAGTACATAAGCATTATCTTTAACATTCATCGCATAAGCTTCAAGATTGCAGGTAAGAACGTTTCCGTAAACATGAGTCATATGCGGCAGCAAATAATCCCGGCCAGGCCTTATATCAGTCGCGAAAAGATCGATACCGGCGTATTTAGGATTTAAATATTCACGATCCTGAGTATCGCAGAATTTTATATAATTTTCAAAATAACTCAAATATCCTGGAGCCGCAAGTTTACCGGGCGCAAAAGGCTTCAGATGAGAATCTTCCCCGTCCATACCGAGTTCTATTCCGGCGCCGAGTATCTGCCATCTATGATCTATTTCAATCTCTTTAGAAGCGTTAGAAGAAGACGACGAAGACGCGGGCGGAGTTACGGTAAGTTTAGTAACCGGCGGCAATGGAATTCCGGATTTTAAAGAAGGTTCAATTAACCTTGCCGCAAGCGACTCTTTACTCGAATCCTGCCCGAAAATAGAACGGCCCCAGAAATCAAAACTCGGAAAACAACGTGAAAAATCATATTTTACATTCAATTCCGGAGGAAAAGTAAAATTTTTGCTGCGCAGCTGTCCAAGAAGAGTTCCGCCATCATAGCTTAAAGCGCCGGCATTAGTCAGATTAATTATTATAGGCATTTCGCCTTCCTGCACCTGACTTTTTTTGGGCATGGGTTTAAAACCCAGTAATTGATCGCCTTCGTATTTAGTATAACCTCCGCCGACAACTATTTTACCGGCTTTTGCTGCGTTAGTTCCGCTTAAAACTCTGAAAGCAAGAGAATCCACTCCATGATAAGCGGGCCAATGATTATATTTAGACATTTTAGTTCCGCCGTTTCTAATAAAAAGAGAAAAATCAGGGAAAGGCGCAACGACCTTAACTACTTTAACGTCTTTGCACGCGGTAACGGCCTTGGTATAATCGCCAAGCGACACCTGAGCGATTACCTTTAAAACCCCGAAAGATTCTTTTTGCGGCATGACGGAAGGCTTACGCTCATTACCCATAAGATCTTTTTTATAAGGCGATACCTGCTCATACATAACGCTAACGCTCATATCTGATTCTTTGATTCCAAAATCCCGGGCAGCCTCTTTAGATATAGGAATATCGACGCTTATAACCGGCGGTTTTGAATTAGCCCAGCCGCAGCGTAAAAGGCTGTACGGATCAGAACCGCCATGAACATCTTTATGATCGTTCATTTTGAGGCGCACTTCCATAAAAGCTTCTTCTATCATCGCATCACATATCGAATTAACTATCTCGGCGCGCATTATATAATTAGCGAGAAAAATTTCGTTACGGATCTGGTACAATATAGACTGCGACATGACGTATAATATAACGACGAGCCCGACCACCCAGTAAAAAACCATACCCCGGCGTCGAAGTTCGAATCCGCTAAATCTACGGTAAATATTACCGTCCGGTTTTGTTGGCTTCGATATTAGCATTTAATTTTTCTCCCGATTTTTCAAGCGCCGTAAAAATAATAGCGGATATTTGCTGATTTAACAAAAACTCCGCATCAGCGGCGCCGGTTATTTCTTTATATTTCTGTTTATATTCGTTTAACTGCGACGAATATTCCGATTCCCTTCCGCTCTGACGAAGCGAATCCATAAGCGAAAACTTAATTTCAAGCGTTTTAAAAGCCGGCACGTCGGGATAAGAAAGAGCTCTTTTAAAACACCGTACTGCATCTTCGAACTTAGAAGCGCTGTAATATTTCATTCCTTCGGCATACGCCTGTTCGTAAGGCAAAGAACCGCCAGGTTCCGTATTGGCGATATAAAAAACATGCTGGCCTGCATTTTTTTTAATCTTTTTAAGCATCACATTATTATCAAGTTCTTTAAGATAAGCATGAAAAGAATTAATCATGCCGCCTTTTTTTAATTCTTCGGCGTCAATGCCGCCGCGTTCGAGCAATTTTATTTCATGCGCTCTGCGCGGAACGCAACAGCCCGCAATCGATATTACAACCGCAAAGCAAACAAACGACAGAACAAGACCACCCGCGCCGGTCCGGCCCGAAGTCAATAAAACGGATCTTATTACTTTCATTATACTATCCTTAAAAAGTTACGATAAAAAAACTACACTATGAATTATATTAAAAACACTTTACAATGTCAATAACAAAATAACAGGCAAAGATAAATTATTTTATTGACAAATGAAATTTAAAATCGTAAAATGTAATTAATCGAATACAAATATAAGGAACTAATAAGTTGGTGATATATGAGGTTAACTTTTTGGGGCGTACGAGGGTCAATACCCGCTCCGGGGAAATCTACCGTTAAATACGGCGGCAATACCTCCTGTATTGAAATTTATATAAAAGAACGCAATCAGGTTATAATACTCGATGCCGGCACGGGTATCCGCGAACTCGGCAACGACCTTTTAAAGCGTTACAGGCAGGGCGAATTTTCATGTAATATTTTTTTAACTCATACTCACTGGGATCATGTTCAGGGCTTTCCTTTTTTTACTCCGGCCTTTATAAGCGGAAATTCATTCAACGTTTACGGCCCGATAACATCATCAATCAATGAAGGCAATCAAAAACCTTATTTAAGCCTTAAAGAACTTTTCATCGAGCAAATGCGCTATCAGTATTTTCCTGTAAAACTCGATGAAATGAAAGCCGAATCTAAATTCAAAGAAATTAAAGAAGGCACATATGAAATCGACGGTTTAAAAATACAGACTAAAACTCTCAATCATCCTGTATTATGCATCGGGTATAGATTTTCTAACGGCGGTTCGGGCGATCTTGTTTATTGTACAGATTCCGAACCTTATGTAAATTATTTTTTAAACAATTCGCATGAAATGCCCGACGATCTTTTTGATCCGATTTTTTACGAAACTCTTAAATCTAAATTAAAAGATCCGATCAGCATCGAAAAATTATCTCTTGCAATGCAGGAAAATCTTAATCTCGTCAATTTCTGCCGCGACGCCCGGGCTTTGATTTATGACGCACAGTATAAAAAAGACGAGTATCGCGGAAAAATAAACTGGGGGCACTCCCGAATAGATGACGCAGTATCGGTCGCATGCCGCGCTAAAGTTAAAACGCTTTATTTATTTCACCACGAACCGACCCGCTCTGACGCTCAGATCGAAGAAATGCTCGATTACGCTAAAGAATTAGCGATATCGCGTTTCGGAGACAAAACTATAACTATAATAGCCGCCGAAGAAGGCTGCACATTCGAACTTTAAAAAATGAAAATTATCAAAAGAAAAAAATCAAAAAACGGCAACGTTATTCTGATAATAATTGCCGCCATAATATTAATAATAATTTTCACCTTCGCCTACCGCGCCTACCTTAGTTTATCAGGAAATTCTTATTCAAAATGCGCCGTTTTTCTGGCGCGAGGCGGAGGCGGCGATAAAGGATTCAATGATCTTGTTACTAAC
>CAYQWL010000004.1:32346-46659 GCA_964421195.1 uncultured bacterium
CCTTCATAAAATCGAAAAAGACATGAAAGTCGAATTAAACTTCAATGCTTATCAGGGCGACGATAAAAATATCAAAGACGCGTCTTTCTTCGTTAAACAAAAATACGACCTTTTAATAGGCGTCGGTTTTGAATACGAAGAGCTTTTTAACGAACTTTCAAAAAAATTCAAAAAAACGCATTTTATAATCATAGACTCTTCCGTTAACGGCAAAAATGTAGCTTCACTTGTTTTTCGCGAACACGAAGGAGGATTTTTAGCCGGCGCTTTCGCGGCCTTAGTTACTAAAGGAAAACCCATAGGATTCGTCGGCGGCATGATGGTTCCTCCGGTAGAACGTTTCAGCGACGGTTTCGTCGAAGGCGCCAAATATATAAATCCAAAAATCAAAGTAGAAATTCGTTACGTCGGAAAAGACCCATCGGCGTTCGGCGACAAAGATAAAGCGAAAACGCTCGCTCTTCAGCTTTATAAAAATGGCGTCGTGATCATTTTTCACGCCGCCGGCGCGGCGGGCCTCGGCGTCATAGAAGCCGCCGGCGAAGCCAAACGTTACGTAATAGGCGTCGATTCCGACCAATCCGCCATAGCTCCCGCCAACGTCATAACCTCGGTCGAAAAAAGGCTTGACGTGGTCGTATATGATTTTTTAAAATCCGCTATCAAAGAAGGATTTAAAAGCGGAAAATCAAATTACGGCATTAAAGAAGGCGCAATACGCCTTTCGCCTCTTGATTATTCTAAATTTAAGTTTATAACGCCTGAAATAGAAAACAGGCTCGATAAAATCCAAAAAGATATTACCGAAGAAAAAATAAGCGTTTTAAAAAGCATTAAAAACCTTTATGATTAAGACTATACGCGGCCAGAACCGCGCGATAACTATTCGAATAAATTGCATTAACCGTCCGGACAGCGCCGTTCTTTTCGCCGCATTAACCGCCGCGATTTTTTTTTTCACCGCTTTTATACCGTTAGCTTACGCCGCACCGCTTTCTATTAATAACAACGGTTTTTTTAAAGTAGATAAATATAATGTAACAGTCGAGCTTATTCCCGAAAAACATATGATATCAGGCGAAGTTGAAATTTTAACGCCGGACGGCGCTTTATATATCGGAAGCGGCGAAATAACGCTCAACCTTCATGCCGATATGGACGTACGGCAAATCATGCTTTCCCCCGGCGGCATTCAACCGGATTACGAACGGGCCGAAAACTTCATAAAATTTAAACCGGCCAGAAATTTTGATAAAATATATATTTCTTTTTACGGCGATCCGTCGAAATATATCACACCAAAGAATTCCTTTACTTATATCGGACCTGAAGGCTGCTATTTCGATGATTTATGCTCTTATTTTCCCCGCGCGGGTTTCGATCAAAAATCTTTATTCGACATTAGAATAATACATAATAATGACTGGCTTCCCGTCACGCAGGGAAATATTATCGAAAATGAAGTTTTTAACGGCAAAAACGAATCGACGCGCGAAGAACGCAAGATTACCCGTTATTGCATTTCACGGCCGTCCCGCTGCCATACACTGGCGGCAGGACCTTATGAAAAAAGCGAATATGTTTTACGCGATGGCATTCTGGCTTTTCCTATCACCGCTTTTTTTTACCGTAAAGACAAATCCGGCGCGCAAAAGCATTTACAGGAAGCCGCGCGTATAATCAAATTTTACCGCGACAGCTACGGCGGCAACTTAATCGACCAGCTCAAAATAGTTGAAATCGAAAAAGTTTTTCCCGGCGGCTACGGCCCGCGGGAAGTAATTTATATAACCGCCGCGGCCGTCGAAAACGGCCGTCTCGATTATGAATTATTGGCGCACGAAATAGCCCATCAATGGTTCGGAAATTTCGTTATGGGCGAATTTCCCGCTTCTAATTTTTTAAACGAAGCCTTCGCTACTTATGCTTCTTTAGAATACATCAAAACGCATTATCCTCAAAATTACCAGCGTAAATTCGACGAATCAAGAAGGCGCTATCTCGCTTACCGCACCGCCGCCGGCGGCGCTGAAATATCAATCCATGAAGCCGTTCAGGGCGGCCGTGGCGATTATCAGGCACTCGTATATTTTCGCGGAATGATGGCGTTAAAAAATTTAACCGGCCTTATAGCAAATGCCGCGGGCTTAACCGAAGCGGAAATAATACGAAAATATTTAGAAGCTCATGCCGAAAAAATAATAACTATAGACGATTTCAAAAATTATATATTCGACGAAAAAAAAGGGATTTTTTCGTCGATAAAATTACGCGATCGTAAAGCGTTTGAAGCCGCCGAATTACTCTTTAAAAAATTTTATTACACCACGGGCGCGGTCGAACTTACCGTAAAAAAAGCTTATATCACAGATATTATCGCCGGCAGGACGCCCGTTACCCGCTGCGTTATGTGCATAGAACGCTCCGATAGCATCGAATGCGACATAAACACCGCCATTGATTTTTATTTTTGCTCAAACGAAACGGTTTCATCGATTAATTCCGGCGCTTCTTTTATAACACCCCCGGAAAACGACCGTTTAATAACGCATAATTACGGAAAACACGCCGGCAGGAAAAATATAACTCTCAAAAACGGCTCCAATACTTTCGAAATAGAATTAAACGGCGCGGGCCATAAACTAAAATACCGTATAGACGAAGAAAATATACATCTTATAACTTATGATATACCGCGATTTAAAATCAACCGTGAAAGAGCAAATGACACGCTCGCCGTGTATGAAAGCGCGCGGCTCGCAAACACACGGGTTGATTTTTACCGGCAATTAGCTAAAAAAATGTCGCCGGTTGTGATATCGGATAGCCAATTAAACATAAAAGATTTCTTTAAGTACCGAAACATTATATTAATCGGTATTTTTAACGAAAGCCCGGCGGCGGGCATCGTGAATTTCATATTCAACGTCAGCGGCCTTTCAAATCCATCGTCTTATATTGGCATATCAGCTTCAAAAGGCTTTAACGACTTTATAATACCTAAAACTAATAATTTAGCGGCGCGGCTATGCGTAAAAAATCCATTTATCAAAGACGGAATAATAACGGCTTTTGTTTTTGACGGCGCCGCCGTGGCCGAATATAATAAATTAAACGCCGGCTTCGACGATCTATGCGTTTATGATATTAGTTCCGGAATTTCAAAAACCGGAAACTTTACCTGCGGAGTTTCCGGAAGTTTTTCAACCGGCCGGAGCATAGAAGTTCTTTATGCCACGGCGGGGTTGAGCGGCAATTTCATCGCCGAGCATCCGGCATCCGTAATTATGAACCTATTTAATTCTTCAGATTTTACAGAAGAAGTTGAAATTAAACTATCCAGCCCGGCTGGAAATATCTACGGCGAAGAAAAATTATCATTATCCCCTTTAAAAATAACGCGATTTGAATCACGGCCTTATATATTCAACAGAGAAACCATAAATTACAGCATAAAAAATATAAACGGCGGTGAAATATATCAAAATTCATTTACCGCGAAGGCTTTTCAGCCAACCTCGCCTTCATACGCGATATTCGCCTCATCCGAAGACGAGTTTTATAAAGTATCCGCTTTGCTCGACAGGTACAACTCATATTCCGGCATTTACAGGCAAAAAAATTCAGCCAATATTATAAACGCCGGCTTCGGAAGCTATCCACGCGGACTGCACGCTTATACTGGATACAGAGCTATTATTTTTTATAACTGCCTGCCGCCGCCCGATGAACCGGCCTTAATTGAAGCCTTAAAAAGTTTCGCCTCGACGGGAGGCGGCATTATAATATCCGGCGGCGATCTCAGCGGCCTCGATTATAACGGCGCCAGAGAATTTATGAAAGACATTTTCAACGCCGAAACCGTCAGTTCTAAATTTCACGAATTCGATTCCGGAACGGCGGCCATAGTAATATCTCCCACTACAAAAGAATTTTATAAATTCAAACCCGCATGCTGGGAAGAAATGACGCCTCCTTTCTTAAGGCCCGCCGTTTCAGGTTTAAATATCGCAAAAAAAAATACGCTCGGCGGCGGCAATCCGATTTTCATAAAAAACGAAAGCTTATCTAATAAAGAAAAATCATATTCTTTGTTCAATTCAAAATTAATAATCAGAAAATTTGGAGAAGGCGCTTTTTACTATCTGCCTTATGACTTTGCGGACGAATTTTTACAGGCGTCTAAAGAAAATTTATTAATAATTTATAAAATTTTATCCGCCTCCGGCCGTAACCGGCTCATAAAATTACCGGGCGAGTCGCCCGATACCGTTTCTTATGATCCATCCGAAAAGCAATGGCCTTTTAGCATTTCCTATTTTTTAATTTTCATGCTATTGTACCTGATAGCTCTATGTATTGTTTATATCAGATGCGGTAATAGCAAATCCGGCTCAGGTTATATATTGGAAACTTTCGGCGTTGTCCTCTTATTCTGCATATTATTTTCAGCCACGGCCTATTATTTTTCCCGCCCGGCCAATTCAGCGGAAGCGACAATCATCGTTCAGCCTTTTTACGGCCAGAAAGAAAACGTTTATGAATCAGGATTTTATAAAATATGGCCCGAAAAACTGTCGAAAACGGTTTTCGAAATAGAACGCTCGCCTTTATATCACATATATTCAACCACCTATACCAACGCAATTAAGGGGGCGCACGCCGGCGATAATTTTAAATTAGAAGTTCAGAATCCGCTCGCCTTCTATCCAATAATATTCGCCGTCCAGAGCTCACGAAACGCGGGCCAAAACGGTTATCCGCTCGAAATCGACGCTTCGCGCCCGCCCGGCGCCGAACATTTTATTATAAAAATTTCGGGAAATATCGCGGATAACATAAAACACGACAATAACTCCGCCGTATTAATTAAAATGCCGGGCGGTTATTTTTACTCTCCGTTTAAAACTTTTAACAAACGTCAATCTTTCGAAGACCGTGAGTTATGCGCTTTTGAAACAGCATGTGAAAAAGCCGGAAGACAATTAAATTTATCCGCGCCGGCGGCTCATTCTTTTTATCGCGCCCTCTCGTTTTATAACGAAAAAACAGGCGACGCTTCCATGCCGCGTTTTTTTCTATTAAACTCAACCATCGAAAACATTATCATAAAAAGCAGCGAAGAAAAAGCGCATTCGACGTTTAAACCCTGCCATACTCTTTATATAACCGCGGCGCCATTCGAAATTTCCTGTCAATCCGGTTCGATAATACCTGATTATGCCATCGAAAAAGAAACCGTCACCTCCAGCGGCCAGATATTTACCTCTTTTAATTTTCATTCCCGATATTATAAAGATAAACTATTAAGCGGAGAGCCTTTAAACTTATTTTCTTTATGCGCCCGTATACGTTTTAAAATTCCCGACGCGCCTTACTTTAAAAAGTCGGACTCCAGAACGATAATTAAAAATATCAAATCTTCTTTCAAGAACAACATCCGTATAAATTCTTCCATCACGGATCCAATACCATTAAAATTAACGGGCAAAGAAACCGGCCTGAAAAAATTTCTCAACATAATACATGACAATAACCAAAATTTCAGTTATAATATAGACGGCGGCTACCTGATTATCAATATAAAAAATCTGGAGCATTATTTAAATTACGATTTATGTCGTCCGGAAAGCGCTTTTAAATTTATCATTAAACGCTCCGCGCTTAATTTCAAACAACAACCTTTAAAATTCGATATTACTATCACATGTAAATAACCATGATAACCGGAAAGTAAATTAATATTTAAGGCATAAAGTTATGATTAAAATGAATATAATAACCGTGAGCGCGATAAGATTTTTAATTTTTATCCGCGTATATTTTTTAAACCGGGGTTTTAACGCCGCGGCTAAATATTTACCGGCGGCAATGATTTATTTTATAGCGGCGGCGATTTTTTTTACGGCCTGCGGCCATGCGGCCGCGCAAAATATTTCAAGAAAACAGCGCCAGAAAAACCTTCAAAATGAAATAACGCTTTGCGCATCCGTGGGTATCGACAACACATTTTTTCCGGCGCATGTAAATTCCATCGATATCACTATAAACAACGGTACCGGCAATAATTTCGAAGGCGAAATACTTATCGAAGCGGCCGGGTCTTATTACCGTATAATAAACGTATTCGCCGGACCGCTTTCATCAAAAAAATACAGCGTCAACGCTAAATTTGACAATTACTCAGGTTACGTACACGTAAGCATAATAAACGCTAATAACATTATAATTTACGACGAAAGAATTACAGTCAAACCAGAACAGCCCGGCGACTATTATATACTGAATATTTCAGGTTCCACTTCTTATGTAAACGCTTTAAAACGCCTGGACATAACGGAAAAACGCCGGGTCATCACCAACACTTACAGTTACGGATACCATTCTCAAAACTATGAAAAACCATCCATCAAAGTACATACCATAGACATAAATGAAGCATTTTCCAGCTCCGCATGTTACGAACCTTATTCGCTCGTCATTTTAAACGGCGCCGATATTTCGCTTATCGATTCTCAAAAGCAAAAAGCGCTTATTGATTACGTCGTGGCGGGCGGAGCATTAATGATAAGTTACGGCGGATTCGCATCCAGAATCACGGTTTCAGAAATAGCGCCGATACTGCCGGTGGTTATAACCGGAACCGAAGTAGCGGACGGCGCCGATTTTTATAAATATGCATCCACAGGCAGTCTTCACAGCATTATAAACGAAAAATTCCGGGGTTCAATGATACCTTTAAGCACGGGAGAACTAAAAAATAATTCAAATTCCATACTTAATTATACTAATGGAAAAGGGCGGGCAATTCCTCTCATAGCGCATTCACGCTTCGGACACGGCATAGTTTATTATACCGCATTCGACATATCGCAAATAGACATCGAACACATCGATTATCTAAAAAATAATATAAGCGGCATTTTAAAGCAATCGGAGATTAACAAAGAATTTACGATATCAAATCTCGCTGAACAATTCTCCATATATTCCGAAAAGTTTAATCAATTCACATCTAAACCACCCTCGTTTTTTTTAGTATTTATTATTTTAACTATTTTCGCTCTACTCGTCGGCCCATTTTTTTATTTTTTCATACGTAAAAATGTTACCATGATAAAATTAATAATTATTCCCGCTGGATTTTCAATACTTTTTTTCTGTATTTTAAATTTTTTCAACGCAGAATTTTTACTCAACAGGTCTTTAGCAGCCATATTAAATTTCCAGTTCATCGATAACTCCGCCGCGCGTTCAAATTATATCACCAGTTTATCTCTGCTGATACCGCCGATGTCCCGCGGCAGTTACGACGTGAATCTGAGCGAAACTATTTTAATAACCGGCAAGCGAAATTTTTATAATAATAATGAAGGAGAAATAATAATAAACGAAGATACGATCAAATTAATAAATCCTCAATTGGATTATCGTTTTTCTAAATACTGCCTTATAAAGCATCAACCCCTCGAAGGCCGATTCACGGCAGTCTATTCAGCAAAAAATACCGATAAAAGCCGTATAGAAAAAAATCCTTATTCGCGAACGATATTTTCAAAAGATAAAAATAATAACGCTAATACGAGCGTTAACAATAAAGACGAATCTAAAATATCGCCCGAAGATAAAGTTCAGTTTTATGTGGAGGCCGCAACGCAAAATAAAAAAAATAAAAAAATAATATCTTTAAAAAATAATACTTCTTTAGAAATCACCGGCTGCAAAATATACTACTGCGGCAGTATTTATACGCTCGGATCTTTTTTGCCCGGCGCCGAAGCGGCCCTGATTCCCGGCGCCCTCGACAATCCTCAGGATTTTTATTCTTCACGGCAAATTTTCGAACACTTAGATTCCATATCCGCTCTTATAAGCTCGCATCTTCCTGAAAATATAAAATATAATAAATACGGCAACAGTTCTTATTACTATGACACACAGCAAAATTTCTTTAATCTTGCCGCGCTTTATGCGGCAAAGAACAGCCCCGCTTCTCCAGTAATGATAGGTTACGTTGAAAACGGCGGCTTGATGGGCGCATCGGTTAAATCATCTGATTGCGACATAAATGATTCCGGAACTATAGTAATAATTAAATTATAATTCAATAATAAATTATATACAATAAAGTTGGAGCATGCCATGATAGAAATCATAAATCTTTATAAATATTACGGAAAACTGATGGCCGTAAACAATCTCAATTTATTCATTGAAAAAGGTGAAATTTTCGGATTCATCGGGCCTAACGGCGCGGGAAAATCCACGACCATTAAAATATTATCGACGCTTTTAAATCCAAGCGCCGGGCTCTGTAAAATAAACGGAATAAACGTTGTTGATGACCCTTATGCGGTAAGGCGAATACTCGGTTATATGCCCGATCTTTTTGGGCTTTACGAAGAACTCAAAGTATTCGAATATCTTGATTTTTTCGCGGCCTGCCATAAAATTCCATATAAAGACAGAAACGGAATTATCAATGACATACTTGAATTAACCGAACTTTCAATAAAAAAATACTCGGCCGTCGGCGAACTGTCGCGCGGCATGAAACAGCGGCTATGCCTCGCTAAAACGTTAATACACGATCCATTAGTATTGGTGCTCGACGAGCCCGCATCCGGCCTCGATCCCAGAGGACGGGTCGAAATGCGTATGCTTCTTAACGAATTGCGAAAGATGGGAAAAACCATATTTGTTTCATCGCATATTCTTACGGAACTGGCCGATTTTTGTACATCGGTCGGCATAATAGAAAACGGACGTTTAGTAATATCGGGCAGCATAGAAAATGTCATTAAAAGTCAGGGCGTAAGCCGTCATATAAAAATCAAAGTGCTCGACCGTCTTGAAGAATGTGAAAACATATTAAAATCTTCACCGGCCATAAGCAATATAGAACCGGCGATACTGGAAAAAATTTTATCATTTGAAATGAATGCCGACGATCAGGCGCTCGCCGATCTTTTAAAACTTTTAATAAACAATGGAATTCCGGTAGTCTCTTTTTACGACAAAGGCGGAAATTTAGAAGACATATTTATGAAAGTTACGAAAGGACAGGTTTCATAAATGCGGGCGAAACTGAAAAACTTATATGCGTCAATCGCGCCCGCCGTCAGCTTCGAATTTTCCTACGGTGAAAAACGCGCAAATTACATATTTTACGCTATCAGCGCGCTTATAGTCTGCACCTGCTTTTTATTCGGACAATGGCCTTACGGTCCGGAGGCGATCAGGGGTTCTTATGGCAACCGCTTTTTCAGCATACTTTTCATTTATATGATACTCGTTTCAACGCCTGTAACCACGATATACGCCTGCTTATCCATATCGAGAGAAAAAGAGAAAAAAACTCTCACCATGCTTCGCATGAGCGGATTGACTCCCGCAAATATAATAATTTCTAAAACAGTCGTTTGCATGGCATATATCGCGTTCATACTTCTTCCGGCGGCGCCTTTAATAGCCGCCTGCCCGTTTCTGGGCGGCATTACTTTTCTCTTAATCTTCAAAGGACTGGCCATATTATCCGCCGCCGTTTTATTATATGTAAGCGCCGGAATTTTCATATCGGTTCTTTTTAAAAAAAATTATATCTGCATTTCTTTTGCAATCGCATTTTTACTATTTATACATTTCGGCTTTGCCATTATTGACTACCTATTGTTAGACATGCAAGCTTTATCCAGACGTCCGAATTATATGTTTTTCTCGATTTTTTCTCCGGTTGAAATGTGGCGTAATTTTTTACACTCCATAGACGCGCAAATTATCTATAATTATAATCCTCATTTATACAAACACGCAATCCGGCTCACATACGCCGATTCAGCATTAATTTATACCGTTCTGGCCGCGGCGATAATGTTTACGAACATTAAAATATTTGAAAAATATCTTAAATGGCGGGAGGATTAAATTCGATGACCATTAACCCGATATTGAACCGTGAAGTAATAACCCTGTTCAGAAGGCCGCGCACCTATTTCTGGATAAGCGTGTATCTCGCTATTTTAATTTTCGCAACACTCAGCTCATGGCCGGATTATGCCATAAGAAGCGGAGTCATAGACATGATACGGGCCAGCCGCCACGCCGCCGTGGGTATTTTATGCATTATGACGGCTCTTATACTCGTTCTTTTGCCCTCTTATATGGCGACTACTTTTACGCGCGAAAAAGAAGAAAACACTTTATCGTCTCTCACCGTTACTCAACTTTCCGTATTCGATATCATATCCGGGAAATTACAGGTAGGCGTATTTTATACTTTATATCTCATAATAATATCCCTGCCGCTTTTAGGCGCGTTATATAAACTGGGAGGATTCGCTATAAGCGAAATAATACAGGGATATATAATAATTTTTTTCATTTCCATCGCAATCTGTTTATGGTCGATGTTTTTTTCAGTAATATCTTCCACTTCATACAAAGCTGTCAGCCGGTCTTATTTTTTCTTTTTTTTACTATTGTTTTGCCTCGGCATAGTTTCTACCATGCTTCATGGAATCGGGTTAGGATTTATTTTCAATTCGTCTTATGTAAATCCCTTTCTATCTATACAATCAATTTTTTTCGGTTCTTACATCGGCCATTTACGCGGATTTAATTTTAACCTTTCAAAATACACGAGCACAAATCTTATATTCGGTTTTTTTTATGAAGAAACAATTAAAATTATAGCCTTTTATACACTGGTTTCTCTTATATTCATTCTCATGATCATGGCGGCCTACAGGCGGCTGCAGTATAAATGGTAGCCCCATACGGTCAAATCCGGCCGCGATTTAAACGAACGTCAACTGGAGAATTTAATGAAAAAAAAAATTAAAATAATAGCGGATTCGATATCGCCTTTAATATTTCTCGACTTCATATTCAAAACAAGAACAAATCCCACTCGCGCTATCTCATATTATTCAATTTCAGCTTTAATTATATGGATTACTTTTATATGTCAACACCCGCCCTCACCGCGTGAAGGCTTTTTTTACGCAATATTATTCGTTGCCTGCGCGACTTCAATCATAGGCGGCGGTTCTTACGCAGCGTCTTCGATAGTCAAAGAAAAAGAAAAAAAAACTTTAACGCTATTGAGGATGTCGGGAATAACCGGATTCGAATTAATCTTTGGAAAAATAGCGGCTTCAATAATTTATATTACCTGTTTAGTAATACCATATTTTATTTTTGCGGCAATTATAGTCTTAATAAACAATTTCAGCTTTTCAATGTTCACGGGAGCGGTTTTTATATGGTGCGGACTTACATATTTTTACATTTCTTCCGGAGTTTTCATATCAATTTTATTTAAAAAAAATTACACGGCCAGTTCATGCTTTTATATTTTTATGCTCGCCGTACATTTTATTATTTATTTTTTAGACGAAGTTTTTATATCGCATGAATCTTACGGGTCGTATTCAAATAGAGCCCAATTCTTTTCCAGTTTTTCACCTTTCGAAATATTGAATAATTTTTACTATTCACACACAAAAAATTCGTCCAGCCAGTATTTTTATAATACGCCCACTGACTCGATCATTCCTGGCATCGGCGATTACATACCGATTATATCTATATATATTATTTTTTCATTTATGATCTCGCTTTTTGCTTCGAATATTCTGGAAAAATATTTAAGATGGAGGGAAGAATAAAATGGACGGATTCCATCTAAAACGCACACTCGAATATAAAGCGATACTTCGCAAAAAAAATATTATAGACGCCATTATATCAAAGCTTAATTATTTCGATAAACCTTATACGGAAGTTATTTTCGATATTTTAAAAGAAACGTCGGGGGAGCCTTTTATAAAATCGTACTACGGCGCCGAATATAAAACGGAAGAAAAAATAATTAACCGCCGGCTCAGTATATTATGGACTCTCACCCGTTCGGGGCTTTTCAAAAATATGGCGGCGGAAATAAATGCAAAGATCGAAAAAGACTTCGACTATTTTACCGCTATATCCGCTTATTCGTTCGTAGAATACCTTTTTCGTCATCATCTTGCGCTCGAAGACGCCTCGGGCAGGCCGCCCGGCGAATCTTTCCAGCAAATATCGGCATCGGCGATGAAAAAAAAGGCGGAAGAAATATATAAAAAGGGATATTACGACCAGGCCGCCGCAATGTTTTACGAAGCCCTCGAACTGACGCCCGGCGATCACATTATATTATTCCGGCTCGGCATTTATAATTTTTTTGAAAAAGCCGACCATCTCAATTCATTTGCCTATTTTGAAAAAAGCGCCGCGGCGGCGGATGGCGACGGATGGATAAAAAGCGCGGCCTTATGTTTTTGCGCTCTTATCGCCAGACTCGAAGCGTTGCACAACCATAACCCGGATCTGGCGCGAAAGGCTTTATCATTAAGCGATAAAGCTTTAAAATATTCACCCGATTCAATCATGGCGCGTTATTGCGGTATTCAAAATACCGCGGCCCTTTACTTTCTCGAAAAACGCGGCGCTGAATTTGCCGATAACGCGGCGGACTTTTTTTCACAGGATTATAATTTCCTTTTACAGGCTGTAATGGATAACGCATTTGACGCCAATTTCGATATCATCGCCGATTTATCCGGGAACCGTTACGACGATGCGTTAAACCGTTGCACAGCCATAATCGAAGAAGTTAATCAAAAAATAACTCAAATACCGGCGCGGCTTGAAAATAGCGCCGATACAGCCAGAAAATTTCATATTCAAAAAGAATTCAAATCAGCGCAGGAATATTTCAAAAAAAATAAAACCTGCGCGGACCTTGAAGAAATCATAAAACGGCTTGAAAATATAATAAAATCTATCGATCTGGTATTAAATAGCGATAAAGCCCAGATATTATATATAAAATTAAAAAAATACTGCGACGAAATATTACCTGAATATTATAAAGATTCCGGCGGGCGTTTAAAACCTTATAAAGAAGCTCTCAAAAGGCGTGAAAAATTAAACGAACATATAAAATCACTTATAAATAAATACTTTGACACGGCTTACGGCGAAGAAATCGCTTCATTCGATGGAAGTGACGTAAAATATCGAGATTTAAAAATAAATATGAATAAATTTGAATTAATAAGCTCTAAATGCTGCTTATACGGATTTTTCAGTTTTGAATCGGTCCTTTTATTATTATGGCCTATTGCCGGCATTTTAAATTTTTTGTACTTCATCATGCTGACCGCCGTAAATTTATTTCTCATTCCTTTATACAGAACGGCGGGCGCCGGGGCTGTTTATTTTACGGTGCGCTTAAGGCTTGACGAATTAAAACGTGAATTTTCAAAACTCGAATTAAAGTTAAAACTCAGCGATAACCTGCCCGGCGAAGCCGAAGCAAAAGCCCGCGACAGATATTCAAAACAAATCGCGGCCGAATTTAAAATATCTCAAATCGACGCAAAAAACGTATTAGAAGCGGCTATCGCCGGCGAACATAAAAAAATTAAAAACATCGCCAGAATGATATCAAAATCGATATAAAACCAAAACGCCATAAATCGTTTTCGACTTTATTTTTAAAACGACGGACAGAATTGATTACAGAATTAATTATGAATATTTTTATAAAATTAGATAATTACATAAGCGGGCCTTTCCTCGACGGCATTAAAAACGAAAAAGCCGGGCGCATAGCCGCCATGCTTACTCATCTTGGCGACGCCATAGCGCATATTCCATTGTTTTTATTTTTTTATTTTTTTTGTTCGGATAAATTCAAGCAATTTGCATCGGTTACTTTTTTTTCAACTATAATCGGAGTTATAATTTTATTCGCCTTTCGATTCGTGTTCAAACGGCAAAGGCCGATCGGAAACATGCCGAAAGAATACGCTTTATTACCCGCAATGGAAACTTACTCGTTTCCATCCGGCCATGCGATGAGAAATTTTTTGTTTTGCGTTACGGCCTATCCTTTTTTTGGAATATACGTTTCGGCAACGCTTTTTATATTCGCGGCGATCATCGTTTCGACCCGCGTCTATCTCAGGCTTCATTATTTTTCAGATATACTGGCGGGCGCCTTACTCGGCATAACAAGCGCATATTTTTATTTAAGATTTATAAATATCTATACACAATAAGGAGTATTTTATGAAGTTAAAACTTATTCGCTCTTCATTTTATTCAGTAATTATTTATCTTACAGTCGTATTATCAACGCCGGCGGCATTTTTTGGCATTCCTGACGCTCTGGCTGATTCAAACGATAATAAAATAAAAACCGATATCAACGATTCTTTTAATTCTATCCGCATCATACGCGACGAATTTGGCGTGGCGCATATATAC